>JACDZF010000294.1 GCA_013426795.1 Desulfocapsa sp.
TTCATCCCCGGCTGTCCGCCTTCGGCAGATACGATCTTCTTCGCCCTGGGTGAACTGATCGCTGGCCGCACCCCCAACCTGATGGACAAGACCCGCTTCGGAGCGTAACCATGACCCAAAAAATCGTCATCGAACAAGTTACCCGCATCGAGGGCCATGCCAAGGTCAGCATCTTCGTCAACGACGATGGCTCCGTGCAAGATGCCCAGGTGCATGTTACCCAGATGCGCGGCTTCGAGAAATTCATGGAAGGGCGTCCCTTCTATGAAATGCCCTCGCTCACCGCCCGCACCTGCGGCATTTGCCCGGTCAGCCACCTGATCGCCTCGTCGAAGGCCTGCGACCAGATTTTGGCTGTGCGCATCCCGCCCACCGCCATCGCCCTGCGCCGCATCATCAACCTCGGGCAGATCGTCCAGTCGCACGCCCTCAACTTCTTCTATCTCTCCTCGCCCGACCTTCTGCTCGGCATGGACGCCGATCCCGCCAAGCGCAACCTGTTTGGCCTGCTCGAACACAGCCCCCAGATCGTGCGTGACGGCGTGCGCCTGCGCCGCTTCGGCCAACAGGTGATCGAACGCCTGGCCAACAAACGAATCCATCCGGGCTGGATCGTTCCCGGCGGTGTGGCCAGTCCGCTCGAAGCGACCACCCGCGACCTGATTTTGAGTGAAATCCCCGAAGTCAAAGGCATCATCCGCCGCACGCTCGATTGGTACAAGAAAAGCCTGAACAACTACGAGGAATACATCCGCACCTTCGCCAAGTTCCCCAGCCTGTTTTTGGGGCTGGTCTCGCCCGCAGGGCAGCTCGAACACTATCACGGCAGCATCCGCGTCGTCACCGCCAGCGGCAGCATCCTGGCCGACCAGCTCGCCCCCGATGCATACTCCGCCTACATCGGTGAGGCCGTCGAGCCGTGGAGCTATCTCAAATCGCCCTATTACAAGCCGCTGGGCTACAACGACGGCATGTACCGCGTCGGCCCGCTGGCCCGCCTGAACATCGCCAACAAGTGCGGTACGCTCGAAGCCGACCAGGAATTGGCCGAGTTCAAGTGCCTGGACAGGGGCGCCGTTCTCAGTTCCTTCCACTATCACTACGCCCGCCTGATCGAAATACTGTACGGCATCGAGCGCATCGAGCAACTGCTCAACGATCCCGAAATTCTCTCCAGAAAGGTGCGTGCCCACGCCGAGGTCAACAACCTGGAAGGCATCGGCGTCAGCGAAGCGCCGCGCGGCACGCTCTTCCACCACTACAAGGTCAACGAAGACGGCCTCATCGAATCGGCCAACCTGATCATCGCCTCGGGCAACAACAACCTGGCCATGAATCGCGGCGTGCTGCAAGTCGCCCGCTCCTCCATTCGTGCCGACAAGCTCACCGAAGGCATGCTCAACCGCGTCGAAGCCGTCATCCGCGCCTTCGACCCCTGTCTGGCCTGCTCCACCCACGCCGATGGCCACATGCTCATGCAGATCGAGTTCTTTGCCCCCGATGGGCAGTTGATTGAGAGCATGACGCGCTGAAATGAACCACGGACCACACAGAAGACAGGGAAAAATATAAAAGCAGGTTGTCTTCCGTGTCTTCCGTGGTTCTTCGGGCTTTCTCCAGATAATGATAAAAACTCTGATTATCGGCTACGGCAACACTTTGCGGCAGGATGACGGCCTGGGGATTTACGCCGCCGAGGAATTGGCCCGCCTGGGGCTGCCGGCGGGCGTGGCGGTGCTGACCTGCCAGCAACTTACACCCGACCTGGCCGCCGACGTGGCCGAGGTGGATAGAGTGGCCTTCATTGACGCATGCGCCCCCGCCGGGAAGCCGGGGCGCATCACGCAACGCGACCTGGCCCCCTGCGCCACCACCCCCAGCGGCATCACCCACCACTTCGGGCCGGGGACTCTGCTGGCGCTGGCGGGTGCGCTTTACGGCCACACCCCGCGAGCAATGCTCTTCACCGTCGAAGCCGCTAGTTTTGAGTTGGGGGAGGGATTGAACGAGGCAGTATTGACCACTCTGCCACAACTGGTTCAGCAAGTGTCCAATTGGTTCTCAAACAACTGCTCAAGTTAGAGCAAGATCCCCGGTACGGCCAACCGCTGGGAAACAAAGCTGGTATCAATCTGGAGGGATTTTTCAAGCTGTAAGCGGACAAAAAGAATATCCGCATTGTTTATGATGTGACGGGTCAG
>JACDZF010000295.1 GCA_013426795.1 Desulfocapsa sp.
TTCTACCGCGTCTTAGAAACAGCAGTCTTTTCAAGCTGTTTCTGAGTGCGGCGTGGTGGAAATAACCACCGCCGAGGATAGACGCGAACAACGGCCTTTTTCTGCCGCGTAGCGTCCAGCAAATTTTCATCAAAACCTTGCTTCTATCCAGCCGCTGTATCTAAAAAATCCTGAATCTCCCGGCGGCTGGGAAGAATACCGCTCAGACTCTTGTCACCGCACTTAAAAGTGGGGATAAAGCGAACGCCATCCTTCCAGGCCCTGAGCGGGCTGGTACCAATATCCACCTCTTCAATCTCGATTTCAGGCGTGTCGCGGGTCAACTCATACAGAGTCTTTCGGGCCAGATGGCATCGTGGTCAAAGGGCTGAACGGTAAAGGGTGATTTTGGTCATGGCACGGGCTCCTGTCCTTTGCGAAGGGATGAAGAAATGACGAAGAGGTGAATACTCGTTGACACCATTTCGTTTTCAATGATACATCAGAGACTATGGGGTCTTTCAGAAGAGATTCAATGGTCGATTTTATGTTTTTTCCTTCAGGTGGATCATGTCCTTTCCTCCTCAATTAACGCTTATCAGCGATTCCCGCTTCCTGGGTCATGATACCGGGACTGACCATCCAGAGATTCCGGCTCGTCTTCAGCTTATCCTCGACACCCTGGAACAGAGCGATTGCTCCGCCTTCCTGGGCTTTCACGACACCCGTCCAGCCGAAAGGAAATGGCTTGTGGCGGCCCATGATGAGGGCTGGCTGTTTCGTTTCGAAGAGGCGGTTCTCTCGGGAAAGACCTCCGTGGATCATACCGATAATCAGATCTGCTACGAATCCTATAATGTGGCCATACTCTCGGCGGGAGCCGGCCTCACTGGTATTGATCTGCTGGAACAGGGGCGGGCGCGGCAGGTGTTCTGTCTGGTGCGGCCTCCCGGTCATCATTCAGAGCGAAACCGGCCCTTTGGTTTCTGTTTCTTCAATAACTGCGTGGTGGCGGCCCGATACTGGCAGCAGCAGTATGGTCGGCAGCGGATTGTGGTCTTTGATTTTGATGCCCACCACGGCAACGGCATTCAGTCGGCCTTTGAACGGGAGGCGGATACCCTCTATATCAGTATCCATGAGCATCCCAGTTTCAGCTATCCGGGGACCGGATATAAAGACGAAACCGGTTTTGGGGCGGGGCGGGGCTCCATCCTCAACCTCCCCCTTTCTCCCGGTGCCGGAGACGAACAGCTTCTGGCCCTGCTGCACGGGCCGGTGGAGGACAAGATTGCCCAGTGGCAGCCGGATGCCATGATTGTGGCGGCGGGGTTTGACGGCCATCGGGCCGATGAGATGTCGGGCCTGCTCTATTCCACCGGCGTCTATGAAAAGGTCGGGCAGGGAGTCCGTGCCCTGAGCAACAGGTACTGCGGGGGACGGCTGCTTTCCATGCTTGAGGGCGGATACGAGCTGACGGTGCTGGGTGAGTCGGTGGAGGGATATGTGCGGGGGCTTCTGGCAGGGTAATTGCGGCTCTGATGCCATGCTGGAAAATAATGAATTTTTAACTTATTCCGAAAAACTATCATGTATATTTCAAGGTTTATGGCCAAGGAACCGCTGACCGCGACGTCTGATATGAAATTGCCTGAGGCCAGGCGTCTGCTCAATGAAAATCGTTTTCGCCATCTGCCGGTGGTGGATGGGCAGGGACAGCTCCTGGGGATGATCACAGATCGGGATCTGCGCTCGGCCTATCCCTCATCCGTGCTCAGCGAAGGTGAACGGATTGCCGCCTATGAGCGGATAAAAAATACGACGGTGGCCGATATCATGAGTGTTGACTGCATCGGGCTGACCCCGCAGTCAACCCTGGATGACGCCCTGCTGCTTCTGGACCGGATGAAGGTGGGGGCCTTGCCGGTTCTGGACGAGGGGCAGGTGGTGGGGATTTTCTCCAGCCGCGATCTGCTCGCCGCCTACAAGGAGCTTTTCGGGGTGGGGGAGAAGGGCTCGGTCCTTCTCGGGATTGAAGATGACGGGGAAAAGGGGCTTCTGACCAGAATTGTCAACCTGCTGGAACAGCACGATATTCCTTTTACCCGTCTCCTGCGTTTCCAGGATATCGAAAACGGGAATCGGATCTATCTCCGTCTGAACACCTACAAGACCGCGTCGGTGATCAATCTTCTGCGTGAGGCCGGTATCCGACCGGCCCT
>JACDZF010000029.1 GCA_013426795.1 Desulfocapsa sp.
AAATAAATCTATTTTTTCTCTGACCCCGAACGTTTGAAACGGATCGATACCAGCAGAATCTCTTTCAACCACCAAAAATCTCCTGGCAGCCGGTGCTCCCTTTGTAAAAAAATCCTTCCCGCAATGGATGGAAATGCCTTGACTTTCCCGGATATCGCAGTTTAATGGATTCATTCCTAGTAGTTAGAGGTCCTTAAGGATCAGAAAAAATCACAGGCTAATGGCTGAAATCGTGAAAAGTCACGAAGGGGTTTTCGCGATAATCAACACAACCAGGAAAAGGAGACTGCATGGAACAGGAAGCCGTACACAACAAACCGGAAGAGGGAGGAGGCTGGATCAGTGAGGATTGGCTGGCTTTAGTTCTGGGTCTCATTATTTTCGGCCTGAGCCTCGGATCGTTCCAAGGAACGGATATCCTTGGCTGGGCCGCAAAAGCAGGTGTCTGGATAGATCCCGGCAAAGCAATTACAACCATATCTGCGAAATATCAGCCGGTGGCCGGGACGATCACCAAGATCGATGGCCAGAAGATCACTGTAAAAAAGAAGGACGGCAAAGAAGCCACTGTCTCATTCGAGGGCGATGTCTCCAAGCTCCAGGTCGGGCAACAGTTTGAAAAGAAGGGCATGTCTGCCACCATGTCCGTTACCCTGACCTATCTCTTCGCCCTGGTGATCATGACTCTGGGAGCGGTTGCCTTGGGCGCCAATGTGCCGAAGTTCATGTTGGGCTTTACCCTGGCCTTCTGGCTCAGTTATCTCTGCTGGTTCATGGGCCATTTTGCCTATATCGCCGCCACCAAGGAACAGGCAGCAAAATTCGGCATTCCTTGGGCCATGAGCATGAGTGGAGAGTTTGGCTTTATTCTTGCCCTGATTCTTGGCCTGATCATCGGCAACTTCTTTCCAGGTCTTGCCAGTCTGATGAAGGAGGCGGCCAGGCCGGAGCTGTACATCAAGACCGGTATTGTCATCATGGGGGCTGGTCTGGGTATCAAAGCTGCCGAGTCCTTCGGACTTGCATCAAACATCATGTTTCGGGGCTTCTGCGCAATCGTCGAGGCATACCTGATCTATTGGGCGGTGGTCTATTACATCGCCAGGAAATACTTCAAATTCAGCCGTGAATGGTCGGCCCCGCTGGCCTCGGGCATTTCAATCTGCGGCGTTTCCGCAGCCATCGCCACCGGTGGAGCTATTCGTGCCCGCCCCATCGTGCCAATCATGGTTTCTTCGTTGGTCGTTATCTTCGTGGCGGTGGAGATGGTCATTCTGCCGTTTCTGGCAAAATATTTCCTCTGGACCGAACCCCTGGTCGCTGGCGCCTGGATGGGACTGGCGGTGAAATCGGACGGCGGTGCCATCGCAAGCGGAGCCATCACGGACGCCTTGATCCGTGCCCAAGCCATGGACGTGGCGGGAATAAATTATGCCGAAGGTTGGATCACCATGACCGCCACAACGGTGAAGATGTTTATCGACATCTTTATCGGTGTCTGGGCTTTTCTGCTGGCGTATATCTGGTGTGCCAAAATTGATGTCAAACCAGGACAGAAGGTCAATGCCGCCGAGATCTGGCATCGATTCCCCAAATTCGTTATCGGCTATGTCCTGACTTTCGTCATTCTGGTGGTCATGTGTTGGCCATCGGCCAAGGTCATGGGTCCGGCCGAGAAAGAACTGGCCGAATTGAAAGCCTCGGTGATCTCCATCGAGACCAAGATCAAAACAACCAAAGATGCTAGGGTTCTGGCTGGATTGCAGACTGAACTGGCTGGAGTCAAAGCCCAACAGAAAGCGGTTGAGGAGACAACCAAAGCGCCAAAAAGTTTCCTGAGCAAGGCTAAATCCTCAAGCAATCAGGGTGACGTCTTTAGAGGGCTGTTCTTCCTCCTCTGCTTTTTCACGATAGGCTTGGTCTCCAACTTCAAGAAACTCATGGAAGAGGGATTAGGCAAACTGGCGGCGGTTTACTGTATCAGCCTGTTTGGCTTCATTATCTGGGTGGGCCTC
Organism: Desulfocapsa sp.; assembly: GCA_013426795.1. GTDB lineage: Bacteria > Desulfobacterota > Desulfobulbia > Desulfobulbales > Desulfocapsaceae > UBA2270. Next base: position 2,016 of record JACDZF010000029.1, read on the forward strand.
TTTATCTCATGGCTCTTTTTCCATGGCGTCAAACCGCCAACAATTTAGTAAGGAGATACTCATGGAACAAAAGCAGCAGCCCAAATTGTCCGAAGAAATGAAAAAAATGGAGTACGAACCTTTACTTCCGGCCGAACTGACCTTGATTCGCTGGAGCATCGGCATTGGTGTCGGCTCGTTGTTCATTCTATACTACCTGAGCAAATGGCTCTTTCCAGGTGGCCATTAAGTGCTGGAGTTTTCCTTAAGACCCTGAGGCCGAGATTCGCATAGCCTTTAGGGCCTGACGATATTCAGCGAGGCGCTGTTTCCAAACAGGCAGCGCCTCGTATTCTTCCTGCCATTTCCCGAGCTCCTTGGCGTTGATCGTCAAAAGTCCCTCCACCACCGCTGCCGCCGCCACAGGATAGGTCAGGCCGTCATACAGCCGCTCGAACCGCGTCAGTTTCTCCTGGGTCTTCTCGACCACCCGCTGACAATGATTGATCTCACGGGCTATGGAAATCTCGTATTCATCAGTATGCATGGCTTTCCTTGATGTGAAATTGAGGTCAGAGTTTATAAAACACGTTTTAGGCTTCCCGATCAGGTCAAACTGATTCTTTCCACTTATTCAGGGTGGCACGTCAATGGTTCGGGGAGGGGCTTGGCCATGATAAATGCCCACTCCTGCCCTTCTGGTCAGCTCTCTGTGATGCCATTTTCCCCCGGTGCCGAAAGGTTGAAGCGATAAAAAAAACCCTTCAGGAGGAAATCCTGAAGGGTTTTTTTATCGTGGTTGAGCGAAAAATTGAATCCCGATGAACGGGATAAGTGCCTTTTGCAGATTCTATTCTTGCAAAAAAACAAGAAAGCAATCTGTAGGGTACTAAAAAGTACGAACCATCCAGATCCCGCAGGGACAGGTGTCGGCACAGAAACCGCAGGCGATGCATTTCTTGTCGTCGGAGACGTATTCCCAGCTCCCGTGCAGGCCCGACTCATAGCCGTTGGTGTGGCCAAATTCCAGCTCCCGGCGGCTGATGGCCCCGGTGGGACAGATGGTCTCGCAGAGGTGGCAGTCACGGCAGGAGGCGCAGGAGAGGCAGCTCTCGGCCTGGGCCTGCTCGGTATGAATCTCACGATGGGCATCGGGCACATAGTGGGTAATGGTCAGTGCCTGCTGGGTGATGGGGTGCTGATTGAAGGGCTTCCAGGGAACTCCCATGAAATCAGCGATGATAAACTCGGCTGCGGTCTTGCCCGCTCCCAGGGCGTTGGTGGCAAGCCCCGGTTTCTCCACATCGCCTGCTGCCAAGATCTTGGCGTTGGTGGTGAGATGGGAATCCTTGGTCTTGATCCAGGCAGCCCCGCCCACGGTCACCGTCTCAACATCATCGGGCAGAAATTTGAGGGCAGGAACGTCCCCGATGGAGATGATCACCGTCTGGGCCGGAATTAACTCTCCGGTATCCATGACCAGCCCCTGATCGGTTACCTCCCTGGTCATCACCGGCCAGCGGAAGACGGCACCCAGGGCCTCAGCGGCCTCTTTTTCCTTGCCGAAGGCCAGGGGTTTTTGAATATCCACCAGGGTGACCTGCTCGGCACCCAGGCGATAGGCCTCGCAGGCCACATCGCAGCCGACATTGCCGGCGCCGATGATGACCACTTCCTTGCCCACCGGGTCAGGGCTGTCACTTTTGGCATTTTTGAGGAAATGGAGGGCGGGAATGACCCGTTCATTGCCGGGGAAGGGGATGCGCCGGGGTTCATGGGTTCCCACGGCCACCACCACGTAGTCATAGGCGCCCTGCAATTCCTGGAACTTCTCCTTGTCCATGTTGACACTGAGATGCACATGAATATTGGGGGTTTCCAGAAAACGCTTGATCTCCTGATCCCACACCGCCTTGGACAGACGCTCCCAGGGGATAACCTGGGCCAGCTTGCCGCCGATCTGTTTATCCTGTTCGAAGATATGGGCCTCAACTCCGGCCTGGGCCAGTTTCCAGGCGGTGTTCATTCCCGCCGGGCCGCCGCCGATGATGGCCACCTTCTTGCCGATGGATTCAGCCATGGGCGGAGCCGGGACATTGGCCACGGCGCGTCCGAGTACCTTGACGTCGATGGATTCATCAACACCGGAACGGGAGCAGTTGTCCATACAGAGATTGGGACAGACCGCGCCGCATACTGAGGCCGGCAGGGGAGTATAACGGAGGAGCATCTCGTAGGCCTCGTCAATCCTGCCTTCCCGGATGAGGCGCAGGCGATCGACGGTGGGAATATGGACCGGACAGAAATAGGTGCAGGGGGCGGCAGATTCCCGGTTGGCCCAGTAGGGTTTTTTCCGGCGCAGATCACCGGATGGCACCGCTTCAATGGGGCTGCGATCCAGGCCCGGCGCGATGTCGCGCAGCGGATCACCGCCACCGAAGGCCTTGTTCCAGTGCTTGTTGCGGAACTCGATCATGGGCATGGGGCCGGAGAACATCAGGGCCCTTTCCTGCGGGGTAACGGCCTCGAGGGTCTGCCACTCATCCCTGACGGAGAGGGTGGCGATCAACTCAGGACGGCCAATGTGCTCAAGGTAGGCGGGCATCCCGTCCATCAGCCATTGCCACTGCTCATCGGAGGGCTTGGCAAGGCGGGCGTTGGTTTTGGGATGGGAGCCATCAATGGGGCCGCGGAAATAAATGGTGCCGCCCACCATGCCGACGCAGGGGCGATAGCTCAGAACATTGTCGGGATTTTTGGCGTTAATGCCGCAGACCACCGCGATGCCGCCGCAGTTGAACTCGGCAAAGGAATCACCGGTGGACCCCAGGACCCACAGCTCCGGACGCTGGTAGTCGGGGTTCCATTTGGTCATGGTCAGGCCCCGGGCGCCGATGGAGCCGCCGATATAGACCTTGCCGTTGGCCATGGCGCTGCACACCCCGTTGGTGGCATCTCCCCGCACCGTGATGACGGCACCGATATTGAGATAGCCAACGTCGTCGGAGGCGGAACCATGGCAGGTGATGGAAGTGCCGGGCATGCCCATGCACCCGAGACGCTGACCAGCCGGGCCTTTGGTTTCGATGGTCAGGCCATCGGCACGGTGCAGACGTATGCCGATATTGTGCTGACCAAAGGTCTCCAGGCTGAGATGATCTGCTTTGTCTGCGGCAGCCCGGACCAGAATCTCAAAATCCATGGAACTGATACGGCCGCCATTTTCGTCAAGACCTTTTACAACTATCGTGCCCACTGAAAACACCTCAAAATGAGATTGAAAGAGAAGAATATATAGTGCTTACCGAAGAATCTGCGCTGGTAACCATCTGCAATTTCCAGGTAGTGCGCCCAGGTATGAATGCGTTTTAAGAAAATACGTCCGTTCCCACTGGTTTTTCGGTCTTGCCCGCCTAACAGACGTAGCGAATCCCGAGGCGGTCGGCGGCGTCCTTGTCGCTGATGCCGAGGGCGTCCGACATGCCCACCGGCAGACTCTGGGAGCGGCCCAGGGGGGCCATGATTTTCTTGGTCTCGGTGGAGATGGCCATGAAGACCTCGCTCACCCGCTCGGCCACCAGATCAGGATCCAGACGCCGGTACAGTTTCGGATTCTGGCTGGTGATGCCCTTGGGACAGATGCCGACGTTGCAGACGTTGCAACGGTTCTTTTCATTGCCAAGGCATCCCGCCACCGACTGCATGATGTACTTGCCCATGTGGACTCCGGAGGCGCCAAGCATGATCAGGGCCATGCCGTTCTGGGTGACGTTGCCATTCTTGCCGATGCCGCCGGCGGCGAAAATTGGGATCTCGTTCTGCTTGCCCTGGGCCACCAGATCCAGATAACATTCGCGGACGTTGGAGGCGATGGGATGACCGGTGGCGTCCATGGAGACGTTGTAGGCGGCACCGGTGCCACCATCAATCCCGTCAATGAGCAGGCCGCCGGCGTAAGGATTGCGTACCAGATTGTTGAGCACCGATTTGGCGGAGGTGGAGGCCGAAATCTTGGGATAGACCGGCACCTTGTGGCCAAAGGCGGTGGACATGGTCTGGATCATCTTCATGACGCTCTCCTCAATGGAGTAGAGGGTCTGATGAACCGGCGGCGAAGGCAGATCGACGCCCTCCGGAACTCCGCGCAGGCGGGCGATGAGTTTTGAAACCTTGAACCACATGAGCAGGCCGCCGTCGCCGGGCTTGGCGCCCTGGCCGTATTTGATCTCGATGGCCGCCGGGTCGCACTGCATATGGGGGATGGCACGGATGATCTCGTCCCAGCCAAAATAGCCGGAGGCGATCTGGAGGATAATATATTTGAGGTAGGGGCTTTTCAGGACCCACGGCGGACAACCGCCCTCACCGGTACACATGACCACCGGGATTTTCAGCACCTCGTTGCAGTAGGCGACGCCCTGGAGCAGGCCCAGCCACATATTGGGTGACAGCGCCCCGAAAGACATGGAGCCGATGATAAAGGGGAAGATCTCACGGGTGGGTGGAATCCAGCCGCCTTCCTTCTGCCGCTTCAAAAATTCTTCGGGGGCAAGTACCCGTCCCAGGGTGGTGGTCAGGCTGAACTCATGGCGTCCGGCATCCAGGGCCGGATCGGTGAGCATGGAGATCCGGTCGAACATGATCCGGTCCAGCAGGTTGGGGCCGCTGACATTTCTCCGCCCCCCTCTGGTCTGGGGCTGGCCCTTCTGGTTGTGGAAGAAGAGGGTGCGATGCTCATTGGTGTTGGGCACCGGCATGATCGCCTCGTTGGGACAGACCATGGTGCACATGGAACAGCCAATACAGATATTGGCCATATTGGTCTTCTGGCGGATACCGACAAAGGTGCGGTATTCGTTGCCGCGCGACTGCTTGAGAACATCCAGCTTGGGCATCCTCTGTCGACGGTAGGCGAGATAGATTGCTTCTTTCGGACAGACCGCGGTGCATCGTCCACAAAGGGTACACCGGTCTTCGCGGTGCTGGATAATCCAGGGAAGGTCCGTGTAGCCTAAGCTACTTGGGCCAACGGATACGGATCGAGCTGAGACCATATTGTCAGTTCCTTTCTATCGGGAGGGACGATGATTGTGTGTTCACGCATGGGTTGAAAATCAAGGGATGGATCGCGATCGGGGATCAGGGCCTCCACCCCGCACATCTCGGAGGCAATGGCCCAGGCTCCGTTTCTGCCGCCAACGGTGGCCGGGCGCATCTTTTTATGATCCATGACCAGCAGGCAGGTCTCATCGGGCAGGGTGCCGATAACGGCATTGGGGCCGTCAATGATCAGCCGTCGGCAGGCATCACGCAGTCCCTTTAAGAACTGGCCCTGGGGATGGGCGTCCAGTTCGGCATTTTTGAGCGGGGTGATGATGTGCTTGTAGGCCTGAAGGGGGAGCTTGAGCTGTTTCAGGGTGTAATGGAGGATATGGGCAAAGACCTCGGAGTCACTCTGGTAGCCGGTATAGCCGGGAAAATGCTTGCCCAGCAGCCAGTCACGGATGGGGACAAAGGCGGTGTTCTCGCCGTTGGTCATGGTGGCCACCCCTTGAATGAAAAAGGGATGACAGGCGTAGAGGTTGATGCCGTAGTTGGTATTCTGCCTCCCCTGCGCCATGCAGACGCGGGAGGTGACCCGGTTATCATGCAGGGTCAGGGCGTTGCCGATATCCAGGGGCCAGCCGATCTCCTTGATCATGGCCACATCGGGCCAGAAGGAAAAGGCGGTGAGGTCTTTTCCATGGGCCTCGCCATCGGCACGCAGGGCCAGGCGGGTGAGCATCAGCTCGTTGTCGATGGCGTCCTGGCCTTTGTCGTCAAAGGCCGCCGACATCTTATAGACCCGCAGAAAATACCGATAACGGTCCTTGGCCTCGATCATACCGGGATGGGTTTGAAACTCGTGGTCATATTTCAACTCAAAGCCACGGTGCTCCATAAGGGTGTTCAGGCGCTGCCAGGCGGCTTCAGTGTGGGCTATGCCCGATAAAACCGGGTGCTTCGGGTTGTATTTATAATCTTCAAAGTGCAGACCGCGCAGCAGCAGGCCAAGGCCGGAGCCATCATAGCCTTCCTGCATGGCCTCCATGGCGGTGAGCACCTCATGGGGAGAAAAGTGCTCATTGGCGGTTTTCAGGGCTAAACGACACATGCATGTTCTCCCGATAAATAAAATCAAATCTGCCTTGCGGGGATGGGGCCGTGCGGACAAGAGCAGGGTTGGTAAAGCCAGTTCGTGCTGTTTTTGGGCGTGAAACGAATGTTCCTATTCAGTTTCGATGAGGAGAAAATTTTTACATCGAAAAAAGGCCTCTGTCAAGATCAAAGAGGACGCTCCCCGGCAAACAACCTGCTGACAGGGAAACAGTGGATCTCAACGAGGGACGGTTGCCCAAAAAAGAGACGACAAGGCGCTCAATTTTTGCACGATTTGTCGATGGCACCTGGCCGTTTTCCACCATCTTCCGGGTCTTCGCCCCGTCAACCAGGGGGGCTTGCGGGACCTTGCAGCGCGGTTTCCCGGGTTCACGGCCTGAGATGTCCGCATTATGATCTCCCTGCAAGTTTTTCTGTGGAGGAAGGGTCATCAGTGTACTATAATCCCCCTCATCATTGCTGCAAGGAGCAGAATGCGGACAAAGGGTGACATGGAGATGCCGGCGGGGATGCGGTTCAATCTGACCCGCGAATCAGCCAGGAATCACGAACCTTCAACCGGAAACAATGCGATACCATTATGAATACATTCGACAGTGACATCTTTCTTGAAAACATTGAGTGGTTTGACGAGACCGGTGAAGAGCTGGTGCACCGGCTGCCGGAGGAGGGGTCGGGGGAGATCAAGTGGGGGGCGCAGCTCACCGTGCGCGACAGTCAGGCCGCGGTTCTTTTTTATCAGGGCAAGGCCTGCGATGCCTTCGGGCCGGGCCGGCATACCCTGAAAACGGCCAACCTGCCCCTGCTCACCACGATCCTCTCGGTGCCCTGGCGCGGCAACAGCCCACTCCGGGCCGAGGTCTATCTGGTCAATATGAAGCATTTCACCAACCTCAAATGGGGAACCATGAGTCCGGTGGCCTTCCGCGACAGCGAGCTGGGGCTGATCCGCCTGCGCGCCCACGGTGTCTTCAATCTCCAGATCGTCCAGCCGGTGCTCTTTGTCAACGCCATGGTGGGCACCATGGGCAGCCTCAGCACCGAGACCGTCGGCGCCTATCTCAAGGAGGTGATCGTCTCCCGGTTCAATGATTATCTCGGGGAGGTGCTGGACACCATCCTCAACCTGCCGGGCCGGTTTGATGAGTTGTCGCGGCAGTTGCAGAAACGTCTGATCGGTGATTTTGCCCACTTCGGCCTTGCCCTGAGCCAGCTCTACATCACCTCCATCACCCCGCCGGAGGAGGTGCAGCAGGCCATTGACGATAAGGGCCGGCTCAATCTGATCCATGATATCGACAAATTCGTGAAGATGAAGGCGGCCATGGCCATGGAAAAGGCGGCGGACAATCAGGGCGAGGCCGGGGCCGGAATGGGCCTGGGCCTGGGAATGATGATGCCGGCCCTGTTTGCCCAGGGCCATGGTGGCGGGGCCGGGAAGGCGGGGGCAACGGTGAACTGCCCCGAGTGCCGCAATACCATCCCTGCCGACGCCCGCTTCTGCCCTTTGTGCGGCCATCATCAGCTGGTGTCGAACCAGTGTGGCCATTGCCGCAAAAATATGCCGGTCAACGCCAAGTTCTGCTCCCACTGCGGTCATCCGGCAACGGAAAGGCCTGTGGCTGTCCGTTGTCCCCAGTGTCAGGCGGAAAATCTGCCCGGGGCCATGTTCTGTAATCTGTGCGGGCATCGGGTTGATTGAATGACTCCCTGATTCCCCATGGACCTGATTGTTGAGCAGAGCTGCCCCTCCTGCGGGGCGGACATCGTTGGAGACGAGGCCGGACGCCTGCTCCAATGCCCCTTCTGCGGGGTGCGTCATTACCGGGTGACCTCCGGGCTGTCCCGTTTTATCCTGCCTGACAAGGCCCCCGCCCATATTCCCCGCGAGGAGCTCTTTTACGCGCCCTATCTCCACTTCAAGGGGAGCATCTTCTCCTGCAATGGCCGGCAGTTGCGGCAAGGGGTGGTGGATGTCACCCATCTGGGGACGGGGGACGGGGTTCCAGGCTTGCCAACCTCCCTCGGGCTCAGGCCGCAGGCGATGCCGGTGTCGCTGCTGGCCCTCCGGATTCCGGGGAATTTTTTTCGTCAACGGCTCAAGGTGGAGGCCATCTTCGAGCTCGCGGCCCAGTCCTCGGCGGCTGGGCCGGAACAGAACCCTGACCCCCTGTATCATCGGGCCTTCATCGGCGAGACCATCAGTTGTCTCTATCTGCCCCTGTACATTGCTGACGGTACCCTGTATGACGCGGTGACAAACAGGTCCCTGGCGAGAGGGGTCTCTGGTGACGATCTGGGAAGCATGTGTCTGCCTTTTCAAAAGCAATGGATCCCCCGTTTTCTGGCCACCCTCTGTCCCGCCTGCGGCGCGTCCCTGGCCGGTGAGCCTGACAGTCTGGTGCTTTCCTGCCATACCTGCCACAGCTCCTGGGAAGAGACCGAAGGAGTGCTTCGCTCCCTTGCCTGGCAGAGGGTTGCCTCGCCGCACAAGGATGCCCGCTACCTGCCCTTCTGGAAGATCGAAGTCAGGACCTCCGGCGTTGCGCTGGAGAGCTTTGGTGACTTTCTGCGGCTGACCAATCAACCCCTGGTGGTGAGGCCGGAGCATGATCGCATGGCCCTGTGTTTCTGGATTCCGGCCTTCAAGATCCGGCCCCAGGTCTTTTTGAATCTGGCCCGCAATCTGAGCTCTTCCCAGAAACGGCTGCCGGCGGGTGAAGCGGTCATGGCGGCTGGCTTATTTCCCGTTACCCTGCAGCGAAGCGAGGCGATCCAGGCCTTGAAGACGGTGCTGGCAGAGGCGGCGGTGAATAAGCAGGATGTCCTGCCCCTGCTGCCTGGAATCTCGTTTCAGCCTTTGGCCACCGAGCTTGTCTATCTGCCCTTCAACAATAACGGCCATGACTGGGTGCAGGAGCAGATCCTGCTGGCAATACCCGGGCCTGTGCTTCGATTCGGGCGCAGCCTGTAAAAGAACAGGGGGATTTTGGATGAAGAATGATAACGCGGCGCTCCATGGGCATGAATACTGGATGGGCCTGGCCCTGGCCGAGGCCCGCGCCGCCCTGGCCTCGGGGGAGTTTCCGGTGGGCTGCGTGCTGGTGCATGAGGGGAAGGTGATCGCCTCCGGCAGAAGGGCGCATTCCAGGGGCCGGGCCAATGAACTGGATCATGCCGAGATGCTGGCCTTGCGCAGTTTTCTTGACGCGGCGACGGGTATCGCGGCGCAGGAGCTGACGGTGTATTGCACCATGGAGCCCTGCCTTATGTGTTTTTCGACTTTAATTCTGAACGGCGTCAGGAAGATCGTCTATGGGTATGAAGACGTGATGGGCGGCGGCACCAGCCTGCCGCTGAGTTCACTCAGTCCATTGTACGCAGCCATGGACATCGAGATTGTCCCGGCGGTGCTGAGACAGGAAAGCCTGGCCCTCTTTCAGCAATTTTTTGGCAATCCCGGAAACCCCTACTGGAAAGGCTCGCTTCTGGCCGACTATACCCTGAAACAGCCCCTGACCCCTCACCCCTCAACCTTCTGATCCCCAAACGTCCCCTTATGCTCCCTTCAGCGACGACGGTCGGTTTTGTCCCCGGCGAACGAAACGTTTTTTTTCATATCCTCACCGCCTGCAACCTCTCCTGCCGGCACTGTTATATCAATCCTGACCAGCATGGCCGGACAACCCTGCCCCGCGCCACCATGGAGCGCTGGATTGAACTCTTTGCCCGGCCCGGGCAGCCGTCCAACATGATCTTCCTCGGCGGCGAGCCCACCCTCCATCCCGATCTCGCCCATGGCATCGCCAGGGCCAAGGCCTGCGGTTTTAATGTGACCGTGGATTCCAACGGCTATCTCTTTCACGATCTGCTTGATCGCACCAGCCCGGAGCTCCTTGATTATCTCAGCTTCAGCCTCGACGGCCCGGATGCGGCGGTCAATGATCCCATCCGTGGAAAGGGTGTCTTCGAGGTGTGTACGGTCAATCTTCGCCGCGCCGTGGCCCGTGGCTTTGCGGTCAGCGTCATCTATACCGTTTCGGCCCTGAATATTGATCATCTGGAGCGCATGGTGGAGCTGCTGGCGGAGCTCGGGGTGCGGCGGTTTTTCATCCAGGTCATCGGGCTGCGCGGCAAACCGGCCCAGGATGGCGCCATCTGCAAGCCGGGCGGGGAGGAAACGCAGTGGCAGGTGAGTCCCGACCAGTGGCTGGGAGTGGTGCCGGAGGTGGCTCGGCAGGCGGCCAATGCCGGAATCCATGTGACCTATCCCAAGGTCTTTCTCGACCGCAGCGAGACCTTTGAGTGTGCCGGGCTGGTGGCCGACAATTTTTTCATCTTTCCCAATGGCCGGGTCTATCGCTGCCCCCTGTGCGAGGATTATCCCATCCATGCCCTGCGCATTGAGGAAGATCGTCTGCTGGTCAATAAGGGACTGACGGAAGATCGTTTTTTTACCCTCAATATTGCCGAGGGCTGCGTCATGAACAAGCTCCTCCAGCCCCATACCATCCCCTATGACGCCCACGGAATCCCGCAATCGCGGATCTCCTGCTGTCTGTTGAAACAGGAAATCCGGCCCCCTCTCCGTTGAAATCAGGGCCTGTTCGCCGGCGCAGCGCCCATGGAAAACAGGGGGTCAAGGGTTTGCTGGAAATGGAGGAAAGACAAGGTTGGAGAGGTCCCGGGGAAGGGGGCAGAAAGACCTCAGCTGTTTTTGGCGGGGGAGCCTGCCGGTTCTTTGGGCTTGCCGCCAAAGAGGGCAGTGAGGAAAATTCCTGCCTCGTAGAGGCCGATGAGGGGGATGGTGAGCATGATCGTGGCCATAAAATCGCCGGCGGTGAGAAGAAAGGAAAGAACCACGATGGCCGCGTAATAGGAGATTCTTTTTTTACGAAAAGAGCTGGCCTGAATGAATCCGGCCTTGCCGGCCATGACCATGAGAAAAGGGATTTGAAAGGAGAGTCCGAAGGCAAGGGAGGTGCGGGCGACGAAGGTCAGGTATTCGCCAAATTTGGGCAGGGGTTCAAGGTTCGGGGTGGCATAACTCATAAAGTAGTGCAGCATCTTCGGCATGACCGCGAAGAAGGCGAAGGCGGCTCCAGAGACAAACAGCAGTGTGGCCCAGAAGACCACCAGTGTCGCCAGTTTTTTCTCACTGCCGGTCAGTCCCGGGGCGATAAATGTCCATATTTGGTGGAGAATAACCGGAAAGCTGGCCACCAGGCCAACGAGCAGGGAGAGCTTGATATAGGAGAGAAAGGCCTCCGGCAGGCTGGTGTACACCAGTTTACTGATGAGCGGGCTGGCGTGGAACAGGGGGGTCAGGAAGAGGCGGGCGATGGTATCGGAAAAGCCGTAGGCAATTCCGGTGCAGACGATGATGGTCAGAAAAATGGTGATCAGTCGTTTTCGCAGTTCCTGATGGTGCGGCGCGAAGAACTCAAGGTTTCTGTCTAGCATGCCGGCGGGGGAGGGGAGTCTTTTTCGGGATTGCTCTGTGGTGTCGGTTCAGTGACCGCATCGCCGGTATTGGTCTGAGGCGTCTCGGAGTCGGGAGCCACAGCCCCATCTTGAACGGTGAACTCGGCCTCTATGATGCCGCTGGCAGGTACCTCCGGACTGGGATTGACCCCTTCGCCGGGGGTGCGGGTTCTCCAGGCGGAATCGTCGGACTCAAGCAGGTTCTGGTTCAGGGCGCGGGCAGTTTTGTCCAGATCCGCCTGGATATCCATGAGGGGGTTGCCGTCTTCACTGAGGCTTTTTTTGAGTGTCTCGGCGGTCTTTTTCAGCTCCATGACGCCCTTGGCCATTGACCGGGCCAGATCAGGCAGTTTGTCGGGCCCGACGATAATGAGAGCCAGGGCCAGAATCAGGATCATTTCAGGAAGACCGATACCGAACATGGACGCACCTGCGAAAGCCAAGAATTTTGAGATGACACGGGAAAAGGGGTTTGTTGTGACCGCACCGGAAATGGGGAGGGGTCACGGCAGGCAAAATGTACGCCATTTGCCGGGGGCTGTCAATCTTTGTTGAAGGGCAAGGGGGGGCGGAGCAGGGGGTGGTTGGCCCATGGCTTGGATCGGCTGGTGGTGTGCCGGAAGGGCGGCGATGGGAATCCAGCCTTGTCTGTGACCACAGGGCCGGGTGACCAGGAGGAAGACGAGGAATTTGGGGGTGAGAAGACCCGGCGGCAGGATGGGATGGGCCCTCCCCTGAACCGGCAGGGAAGATTGCGGTCACTCTGGTTTGCGGACACAGCAAAAAGGCATTGCCGGCAGCCGATATATTGGGCGGCGCGTAGGGTTTCCGGGGGCCATGCCCCTTGTCGTGAATAATGCTGCTAATGATTGACTTTAAAAGGTGGGCTGACTATAATAGTGGGGTTGTTCATTTGAGAAATGGCAGAAAATGTCGGAATGTATGGGGAGTTGAAAAGCCCTTTGGAGTCACTCGGTTCCGGCTCCATCCCCTTTGTTGCCTGGGCCGGGAAGGCTCCAGTGGTCCGGCGGGGCACGGGCCGGGCGGGGCGCGAGTGCCGCGCATTCCCGGCGGCTGTTGGCGGCATTGTGGAGGGCTTAGCGGTTTCTGAACAACGACATACTTCAGACTAACGAACAGATTCAGGAGAAGAGCATGGCCAGTGTGGTGGTGGTGGGAACGCAATGGGGGGATGAAGGGAAAGGGAAGATTGTCGATATCCTCACTCGTTATGCCGATTGTATCGTCCGGTTTCAGGGCGGCAATAATGCCGGGCATACCCTGGTTGTGCATGGCAAGAAGTTTGTCTTTCATATTATTCCTTCCGGTATTCTCTACGACGACAAGGTCTGCATGATCGGTAATGGGGTGATCATTGATCCCGCGGTCCTTCTGACGGAGATGGACAAGCTCGCAGGCAAGGGTCTGGAGGTCACTCCCCGGCGGATGATGATCAGTGAAAATGCCCATCTGATCATGCCCTATCATCAGAGTCTCGATCAGGCGCGGGAATCGTCACTGGGTGTCGGGAAAAAGATCGGCACCACCGGGCGGGGCATAGGGCCCTGTTATATGGACAAGGTTGGACGGGTGGGAATAAAGATCGGCGATCTTCTGGACGACGATCTCTTCCGGGAACGGCTGCAGGTCAACATTGAAGAAAAGAACTTTCTCCTGACCCGGAAATATACCAGCGAGCCGGTCTCCTTTGAAACGGTGTATGCCTCCTTCCAGCGATTTGCGGAAAAACTGATTCCTTTCATCGGCAATGTCTCGGTGGCCCTTGATACGGCACGAAAAAACGGCCAGCACATCCTCTTTGAAGGCGCCCAGGGAACCCAGCTCGACATAGATCATGGCACCTATCCCTTTGTCACTTCCTCAAATACCATCGCCGGCAATGCCTGTAATGGCTCCGGGTTTGGGCCGGCCCATATTGATTCGGTGATCGGAATCCTGAAGGCCTATACCACCCGTGTCGGTGAGGGCCCCTTTCCCACCGAACTCTTTGATGGGGTCGGTGCTGAGCTGCAGGAGAAAGGTGGCGAATTTGGCGCCACCACCGGCCGGAAGCGGCGCTGCGGCTGGCTGGATGGGGTGGTTGCGGCGGATGCCGTCCGCTTGAATGGCTTGACCGGCCTGGCCCTGACCAAGCTCGATGTGTTAAGCGGTCAGCCGGTATTGAAGATGGCGACGGAGTATGAGCTCGATGGAAAGCGCTTATCTTCCATGCCATCCAACATCAAGCAGGCGGCGGCGGTAAAACCGGTGTATGAGGAGCTTGCCGGCTGGTCGGAGGATATCACCGGAGTGCGTGATTTTACTGATCTTCCAGTCAAGACCCGGGACTATGTCAAACGCATCGAGGAGTTCACCGGGGTGGAGGCGGTTATTGTCTCGGTGGGGCCGGATCGTGACGAGACCATCCTGTTAAAAAATCCTTTTGAAAAATAAGGTAAGCGAAGTCAGAAGAAAAGAATCAGATGCGCTGGTGTATCTGTGGTTGTATTTGCGATGGTAAAGTTGACCGGGACAAAGGACATGGAGAGTTGGTGTGAAATGGCTGGAAACAGAGGCTGTTTTGGAATCACTCCTAAAAGATGAGGGGACTGTATGGCAAGAATTACCGTGGAAGATTGTTTGGAGCAGATTGGTGATGACAATCGGTTTAATCTGATTCACCTGGCTGTGGCGCGGATTAAACAGCATCGCCAGGGAGAGCCCTTTCTGGTGGAGGCAGACAATAAAGAAATAGTCTTGACCCTGAGAGAAATCGCGGCCGGCAAGGTGACCTTTGAAAATATCAAGGGCCTGAGGGATCACTCTCACAAGGAAGGCCGAGAGGTCGATCCTTCTGATCAGGAAGTCGTCGCCTAATCTGTGGGGAGCACGTTCGAAGAATGCCAAATGATTATTATGATATTCTGTCGGTGAGCAAGACCGCCAGCAGTGGCGAGATAAAGAAGGCTTACCGGATGCTGGCCATGAAGTATCATCCGGATCGAAACCCCGATGATTTAGCGGCGGAGTCCCGTTTCAAGGAGTGCGCTGAGGCCTACGAGGTTCTCAGTGATGTGCAAAAGCGCAAGATCTACGATACCTATGGCCATGAGGGTCTGAAGAATAGCGGATATCAGGGGCCGGGAAACTTTGAGGACATCTTTTCCGGCTTTGGTGATTTGTTCGGGGATCTTTTCGGGAGACGGGAAGGTGCTGCAAGCCGCCGCAACGGGCCGGTTATGGGAAGTGATCTGCGCTATGATATAACCATCTCGTTCATGGAGGCCGTGCATGGCACGGCCAAAGAGGTCGAACTGACCAGGCGTGATACCTGCTGGACCTGTGAAGGTTCGGGGTGTCGTCCGGGGTATGTACGTGAAACCTGTCCCCTGTGCCATGGTCGCGGCCAGGTGATTCGTTCACAGGGCTTTTTCCAGGTCAGTTCCGCCTGTCCCCAGTGTCATGGTGAAGGGGAGATTGTCAAGGAACCCTGTACCGACTGCAACGGTGCTGGATTGGTGAACAAGACCAAGAAGGTCTCCATCAAGATTCCCGCCGGAGTGGACCATGGCGCCCGGATGCGGCTGCGCGGAGAGGGAGAGGGCGGCCGCCGTGGCGGGGCCTCCGGCGACCTCTATGTGGTCATCCATGTGGAAGATCACGCGTTTTTTAAGCGGGACGGGAATACCATCTACTGTCATTTTCCGGTAACCATGGTTCAGGCCGCCCTGGGCTGTAAAGTTGAGGTCCCCACCATCCACGGCAAAAAGAACCTGAAGATTCCTGCCGGGAGTCAGTCCGGTGCCCAATTCACCTTGAAAAATGAAGGTGTACCCAGCTTGCGGGGAAGTGGTCGAGGGGATATGGTGGTGGAGCTGCAGGTACGGACACCGGTGGATTTATGTGACAAGCAGAAGGAGCTTCTGCAAAAATTTGACGATCTTTGCCGGGAGCACGGACATCATACGGAGCAGGAGGGATTTTTCAGCCGTCTTTTCAATGAAGTCCTGGGAAAAAAATCAAAAGAGAAAGAGAAAGAGGAAGAGTGATTGGTGATGGGTCAGGAGGAAAAACCACCGGAGTTCAGCCATTTTGACGCCGAAGGCAATGCGCGAATGGTTGATATCAGCGGCAAGGGTGAATCCACCCGCGAGGCCGTGGCCACGGGCACGGTCAGGATGTCGGCGCGGGCTTACGACCTGGTGAAGAGCGGCTCCATGGCCAAGGGAGATGTCCTTGGGGTGGCGCGGGTGGCAGGAATCCTGGGTGCCAAAAAAGTCGATGAACTCATTCCTTTGACCCATCCCTTGATGATTTCCAAGGTCAATATCGATTTTACCCTCCGTGATCAGGATTGTTCCGTGGAGATCCTGGCCACGGTGGGTATCTGCGGCAAGACAGGGGTGGAGATGGAAGCCCTGACCGCGGTCTCGGTGGCGGCGTTGACCATTTATGATATGTGCAAAGCAGTTGACAAGGCGATGGTGATCAACAATATTTGTCTGTTGAAAAAAACTGGCGGAAAAAGCGGAACGTTTGTTCGTCCAGAATAATATTTCTTTTTGAAACCTGTGAAGCCTGATGGAGACTATCAGGCTTCCTGATGCTTAGGGGGGTGAGGGCATGGAACGGAGTGAGCTGGATAGATTCAGGAAGCTGCTGGTGGATAAGCGCCAAGAGATTCAGGATGAGGCGGAACGGATGCTGAGTGAATTGAATAATCGCAGTGGCAATATCCCCGACCCAAATGATCGGGCAACGGCGGAGACCGACCGCAATTTTGAGCTTCGTATCCGTGAGCGCGAACGGAAGCTGCTGCCGAAGATTGAGGCCGCCCTTGAGCGAATCAACGATGGCAGCTTCGGCCAATGTGAAGGCTGCGGCTGCGAAATTGGTTTAAAGCGCCTGGAAGCCCGGCCGGTAACGGCGCTCTGTATCGATTGCAAGACCCTGCAGGAAAAAAATGAAAAGGGACATGGGGTAGAATAACCATGCCTGAATTGCGCAAAGATCCCGTCCTGGGGCGCTGGATTATCATTGCCCAGGAACGTGCCAAACGGCCCACTGATTTTGTTGTCGCCAAGACCCCTGCCACGGGCGGGTTTTGTCCCTTATGTCCGGGGAATGAAAACACTACGCCCAACGAGGTGCTGGTCTATGGCCGCTCGCACGGGGCTCCTGGCAATACACCCGGGTGGCAGGTTCGGGTGGTTCCCAATAAATACCCGGCACTGATCATTGAAGGCGATATTGATCGCCAGGGCGAGGGCCTCTATGATAAGATGAATGGCATCGGCGCCCATGAGGTGGTCATCGAGAGCCCCCGTCATGAGGATGTCTTTTCCATGCTGCCCATTGATCACATGGCCCTGGTTTTTCAGGCCTTTCGGGCGAGGATTCAGGATCTCGAGCGGGATCCCCGTTTCCATTATGTCCTTGTCTTTAAAAATTATGGCCGGGCTGCCGGGGCGTCACTGGAACATTCACACTCGCAGCTGGTTGCCCTGCCCATTCTGCCCCGGATGATTGTCTCGGAGCTGCAAGGGGCCGAGGAGTACTATCGGTATAAGGAGCGCTGTCTTTTTTGTGATATCATCCGCCAGGAGATTCAGCAAAAGGTGCGGGTGGTGTGTCAGAATGACTCTTTTATCACCATATCACCGTTTGCGCCACGGACCCCTTTTGAGATGTGGGTGCTGCCGAAACATCATCAATCCGGATTCCATGCGATTCACGATCACGAGATCACGGCATTGGCCGAGATTTTTTCAGAGACCCTGCGTCGTCTTGACGCCTGCATCCCCGGGGTGCCCTACAACTTTGTGCTCCATACCCAGCCCTTGCGGACTGAAGGAATGAAACACTATCACTGGCATTTCGAGATCGTTCCCAAGCTGACCTCCATTGCCGGATTTGAATGGGGAACAGGATTTTATATCAACCCCATGCCGCCAGAAGAGGCGGCGCTGTATCTGCGTGAATCACTGGAAAAAGAAACAGAGGAGGCTAAGCCATGAGTAAAATCTTGCTGGTTGACGATGAAGAAGGGATTCAGCTTCTCTATCAGGAAGAATTTCAGGATGAAGGCTACGAGGTGATTTCTGCTTTTAGCGGAGAAGAGGCCCTGGAAAAATTCAAAACTGAGGCCCCGGATCTTGTTATTCTTGATATCCAGATGCCGGGGATGAATGGGATTGAGGTGTTGCGACAGATGAAGATGATTGATCCCAAGCTCCCCATTATTCTCAGCACCGCGTATAATGAGTACAAACAGGATTTGAGTGCCTGGGCGTCGGATGAGTATATCGTTAAATCCCCCGATTTGAGCAAGTTGAAAGAGGCGGTCCAGCGGTTTCTGCGATAAGAGATGCAGGTGCCCGGAAGAGCCGACGGAAATGGGGAAGGCACGGCTAAAATGATCCCCTCTCCCCATGCAGCCGGTTCCCCGATCATGAAAGATATTCAGAGCCAGTCGGACCACCGGCGGATCAATATTAAAAAGGTTGGGGTCAAGACCATCTCCTATCCCATCACCGTTCGTGACAAGGCCCGAAATCGCCAGCATACCGTGGCCACGGTGAACATGTATGTCAATCTCCCCCATCGGTTCAAGGGGACGCACATGAGTCGTTTTATTGAAATCCTGAACCGATTTCATGGACATATTGACCTGAGTAGCTTTCATCATATTCTGGAAGAGATGAAAGGGCGGCTGGAGGCCGAAGCAGCCCATGTGGAAATGGTTTTTTCCTATTTTATGCCAAAAAAGCAGACTCCGGAGATCTTGAATGCCTGTCGCTATGAGTGTCGGATGCATGGCTCCCTGGGGCAGACGGATGACCTTGAGTTTCAGTTTACGGTTCCGGTGCTGCTGCCCTTAAAAGAGATGATTGTCTCGGGGCTGCCACGCTCCCGCGGCCACTGGGGGCATGCGGTGGTGGCGGTGAGGTTCCGGCGCTTTATCTGGATTGAAGACATTATCACCCTGGTTGAGCGGGCCATTGAACAGGCCATTGGCCTGGAACAGGAACAGAGTAGTCATGACTTGCAGGGATCCTTGTCCGTTGAGTCCCTTACCCGGCAAATAGGGGCCCATCTTTCTGAGCTCGCGGCCCTGAAATGGTTTTCGGTAACGGTGGAGAACCTCTTTGACGGGTATTCCACCTTTGCCACCACATCTCACTCTTCCTGAGTTTTTTATTTTCCCTCTTCCTTCTCTCTCATCATGGCCGATCTTCTCTTTGAAATAGGTACCGAAGAACTCCCGGCGGGTTTTATCCTTCCCGCCCTTGAGCAGTTTCAACAGAATTTTATTAAAAAGGCCCGTGGCCTGGAGCTTGCCTTTGGGCAGGTCAAGGTGCTTGGGACCCCGCGACGTCTGGCCTTACTGGTTCGGGATCTTGATGCGCGACAGGCGGATCGCCGGGAAGAGTTGATGGGACCGTCCGCCAAGGCAGGTCTTGATGATGAGGGCCGCTTCAGCAAGGCGGCACAGGGATTTGCCCGTTCCAAAGGGGCGGAGACCAAAGATCTGAAGGTTGTCGAGACGGCCAGGGGGAAATATCTGGTATTGGTCAGAGAGGTGGCCGGAGTGGCGACCATGGAGCTGCTCCCTGATCTGCTCCGTGAGCTTCTTGCGGAATTCTCCTTTGCCAAATCCATGAAGTGGGGGAGCAACAGCCACAGCTTTGCCCGTCCGATTCAGTGGTTGCTCGCCCTTTACGGTCAGGAGGTAGTTCCCTTCTCGGTGGATGGTATTGTCACGTCACGGAGCAGTCGGGGCCATCGCTTCATGGCCCCCGACTTTTTTCAGATTGATGGGGCGGCCAGCTATGAACAGCAGCTGGCCGATGCCTTCGTTCTGGTGGATCCAGCCCGTCGCCGGCAACGGGTGCTGGAGGAGATTGCCCAGGCCCTGGCTGCAAAGGTCCACCTTCCCGATGCCCATGTTGCCGTGGATGAAGTCCTGGTGGACACGGTGACCAATCTTGTTGAATGGCCCTGTGGAGTTTGCGGGGCTTTTGATACACGATTTCTACAGCTGCTCAAGGATGTTCAGGTCACCTCCATGCGGGAGCATCAAAAGTATTTTCCGGTGGTTGACGGGCAAGGGCAGATTCTCCCATTTTTTGTGGCAGTCAATAACACCCGGGTGGCCGATATTGATTTGACCAGAAAGGGACACGAACGGGTCCTGCGGGCCCGCCTGGAAGACGCCCTGTTCTTTTTTGGGATTGATCAGCAGCGGCGGCTGGAAGACCGTTTCTCTGAGTTGAGCGGGATTATCTTTCAGGCCAAATTAGGAACCATGCTGGAGAAGAGTGAGCGATTGATCAAGCTTTCCGCCATATTTGCTGAAAAACTGGCGCCGGCACAGGCGGGCGTGGTTCAGCGGGCAGCAAAACTCTGCAAGATTGACCTGCTCACCAATATGGTGGGCGAGTTTCCTTCTCTGCAAGGGGATATGGGCGCCGCCTATGCCATCAATGACGGCGAGTTGCCGGAGGTGGCCGAGGCCATCCGTGAACATTATCTGCCCAGGCGGGCAGGCTCAGTGCTTCCGGTCACAACTCCCGGTGCCATTGTGGGGATGGCCGATCGACTGGATACCGTGGTCGGATGTTTCGGTATTGGTCAGCAGCCGACCGGCACCACCGACCCTTTTGGTTTGCGCCGTTTATCCCTTGCGCTGTTGAATATAATCAGTGACCGGGGGCAGAGCCTGTCTCTTCGGGAGATGATTTATAAGGCCCTGGCCTTGTATGGTGAAAAAGTTGACGGCAGTGCGATGACCGTCGAGGCGGTTTTGTCCTTTATCAAGGGCCGATTCGTCCATGACGCGGTGGCTCGGGGGCTTGACCAGGGAGCGGTGGAGGCGGTAACGTCCCTGGGCTTTGACGACGTCAATGATTGCAGGAAGAAAATTGACGCCCTGGTTGCCATTCGTCATGAACAGGGCTTTCCCGTCCTGGCGGCGGCTTTTAAAAGAATAAGCAATATTATCAAGGGCCATGAAGGGGGAGAGCTTGTCCCTGATCTTTTTAGAGAGGAGGCGGAACGAAATCTGGCGCGTGTTTATGCCGATGTCGTCTCCCTTGTCCAGCCATTGCTGGAGCGGAAGGAATACAGCCGGGCGCTGTCCTGTATGCTTGCCTTGAAAGAACCGGTGGATCTCTTTTTTGAGTCGGTTATGGTCATGGCCGACGATGCAGCAGTTCGGCAGAACCGGCTTAATTTATTGGCCGCTATTTCCCGACTTTTCCTGCAGATTGGTGATATTTCAAAAATGACGGTGGCCTAG
>JACDZF010000296.1 GCA_013426795.1 Desulfocapsa sp.
GGCCATGGAGGGCGTGCGGGCCATGGCCCTTGATCCTGATCCGCAGGTGGCGGAGATCGCCCTCGATATTCTGGAGGAGAGCCGGTGAAGAGAATCTTTGCCGCCCAAGGTCTGCTCGCCCATCATCTGCCGGGCTTTGGACCCCGTTCCGGGCAGCTGCGCATGGCCCAGGGGGTGGAGCAGCTTCTCAGCACCGAGGAAAGGCCGGAGGGCGAAGAGCAGCGCGCCCGGGTGCTGGTGGTGGAGGCCGAAACCGGGATCGGCAAGACCCTGGCCTATCTTATCCCGGCCCTGCTTTCCGGGCAGCGGCTGGTGGTCTCCACCGCCACCATCAACCTCCAGGATCAGATTCTGAACAAGGAAATTCCCCTGATTGAAAGCATCCTGGGGAAGCCGGCTGCGGCCCTGTGCGTCAAGGGGCGGCAGAACTATCTCTGTCTCTACCGCTGGCAGCAGTATCGCAGCTCACCGCAACTGTCGCTGGTGGAGGATCGGGATATCGAAGAGATCAGTCAATGGCTGGACAGAACCAGAACCGGGGATCGCGCCGAACTTTCCTGGATGGCCGAAGGCTCCCTGCTCTGGCCCAGGATTTCAGCCCAGTCCAGCCAGTGTCTGGGCAGTGAGTGTCCCGAGGCCGGCCCCTGTTTTGTCAACCAGTTGCGCAAGCAGGCGGGCGCAGCTCGTCTGCTGATCGTCAATCACCATCTCTTTTTCTCCGATCTGGCCCTGCGCCAGGGCGGTTTTGCCGAGATCCTTCCCCGCTATCAGGGGGTCATCTTTGATGAGGCCCATCATCTGGAAGGGGTGGCCACCCAGTTTTTCGGCAAGACCTTCAGCCAGTATCAGCTCCTGGACCTGATCACCGATAGTGAGCGGCAGGCGGTGGCTGATCTCCCGGTCAAGGCCCAGGATACCCTTGTCCCCTTTGCCCGGGGCCTGGCGCCGCGCATGGAACGATTTGCGGCCCTCTTCCCGGTGCAGCGGGGGCGGTACCCATTGGCCGAGGTGATTGCCGGGAATGATTCCTGGTCAGCGGAGGTGGAGGGGCTGGCCGCCGGTCTTGACCAGCTCGCCCGCCAGTTGACCGGCCATGCCACGGCGGGCGAGGTGTGGAATATACTGGGCGGGCGGGCCGTGGAGCTTGCGTTCAACCTTCGTCATATCTGCCTCCCCCGGGAGGAGGGCAGCGGCCAGTTTGTCCACTGGTATGAACGCCGCGAGCGCACCCTGAATCTGTCGGTGACCCCGGTGCAGATTGCCGCCGAGCTGGAGCGCACCCTCTACTCCTCGGTGCAGAGCTGCGTCATGACCTCGGCCACCCTCTCCGCCGGTGGTGACTTCAGCTATTTCAAGGAGCGGCTGGGGCTGACCGAAGCCACCGAGACCCTGCGACTGCCCTCGCCCTTTGACTACGCCGGGCGAACCCTGGTCTATGTGCCGGAATCAGGTTTTCCAGAGCCCGCCGATCCCGCCTATAATGACATGATGTGCCGGCGGGTTCTGGAGCTTCTGGAGATCAGCCAGGGGCGGGCCCTGGTGCTTTTCACCAGTTTCAAGGCCATGGAGATGACCGCCGCATTCCTTGAGACCTCCAGCCTCTCCCATCCCATTCTGGTGCAGGGGCGGGCCTCGCGCCAGGCCCTGCTGGAACGCTTCCGCAAGACCACGGCCTCGGTGCTGCTGGCGGTGGCCAGCTTCTGGGAAGGGGTGGATGTGCCGGGGGATTCCCTGAGTTGTGTGATCATCGACAAGCTGCCCTTTGAGGTGCCCAGCGATCCGGTACTGCAAGCCCGTATTCAGGCGATCAGCGAGGCCGGCGGCAAACCGTTTTTTGACTTCCAGGTGCCCCGCGCCATTCTCACCCTGCGTCAGGGGGTGGGCCGCCTTATGCGGGCATCCACCGATGGCGGGGTGATCGCCATCATGGATGTGCGTCTGTTCAGCAAGGGCTATGGCCGAACCTTTCGGGCCAGCCTGCCGCCCGCACCGGTGGCGCGGACCTTGTCGGAGGTGCGGGATTTTTTCAGCCGGGGCTGGGGCGCGGATGGGGGATGAGCCCCAGGGAAAGGCCGATTCCTTCCTTCCATCGTCTCCATTTCTTTTGAGTGCCTTACAGATTCTATTCTTGTTTTTTTGCAAGAATAGAATCTGCGAAAGGC
>JACDZF010000030.1 GCA_013426795.1 Desulfocapsa sp.
CAGCAGTTACCTCCGGGGGAACTGCTGGTCAGGGTGCATTACTCATCCCTTAATTATAAAGATGCCCTGTCCGCTTCCGGAAACCGGGGCGTGACCAGGCGCTATCCCCACACCCCCGGCATTGACGCGGCCGGGGTGGTGGAAGATTCCTCCGTCCCGGCCTTTCAGTCAGGGGATCGGGTCATTGTTTCGGGATATGACCTGGGGATGAACCATGCGGGCGGCTTTGCCGAATATGTGCGGGTTCCGGCGGAATGGGCGGTACGACTTCCGACAGGATTGAGTCTGGAGCAGACAATGATGCTGGGGACGGCTGGATTCACCGCCGGGCGATGCGTGGAGATGCTCCTCCTCCAGGGCTGTGTTCCCGGCCCGGGTGATATCCTGGTGACCGGGGCCACGGGCGGGGTGGGATCGATCAGCGTGGCCATTCTTGCCAGACTTGGCTTTGCGGTCACGGCTCTGACCGGAAAAAGCGAATCCGCCTTTCTGCGAGAGCTGGGTGCCCGGGTGGTGCTTTCCAGGGGAGATTTTCTTCGGTCATGCCAGAAGATGCTTTTGCCGGAAAGGTGGGCCGGAGTGGTCGATACCCTGGGCGGCCAATATCTGGAGACCGCCATCAAGGAAACCCGATATGAGGGAGTGGTTACCAGTTGTGGCAATGCCGCTTCCGGCGATCTCACCGTCAGCGTTTATCCCTTTATTCTTCGTGGGGTGCGTTTGATCGGGATCGATTCGGCCCGCTGCTCTCGAGAGATCCGGGAGCGTGTCTGGTGCCGTTTGGCCACCGATTTCAAGTTCAGCAAGTTGGAAAAACTGGCATCGGTGATCTCCCTGGAACAAGTGGATGGGGCCATAGAAGCGATGCTTGCGGGGAGTTTACGGGGAAGGGTTGTGATTCGGCTGATCTGAGTGTTGATTCAGGAGATTCTATTATCGTGTTTTTTTAAGGAAAAGGGACTGGAGTGGAGAATAAGAAGACAATGGCCATACAGGACGCGCAAAAGGTTTTTTTGATTGAAGAACAGGGGCTGGCATCGGTCCGGGAACGGATTGGAATGGAGTTTGAGAAGGCGGTGGATCTTCTCTTCCATTGCCCAAGCCGGGTGGTGATTACCGGGATAGGCAAGTCGGGAATTATAGGACAGAAAATAGCCGCCACCCTGAACAGTACCGGGACGCCTTCTTTCTTTCTTCATCCGGTGGAGGCCATGCATGGTGATCTGGGTATGGTCATGCCCACGGATGTGGTCATTGCGATCTCCTATTCCGGGGCCACCATTGAGCTCAATGGCCTGTTGACCAGTCTCCAGAAAAGAGGGGTGAAAATTATTGCCATGACCGGTGGTCTGCATTCAATCCTTGCCGAAGCCGCGGATCTGGTGCTCGATATCGGGGTGCCCATGGAGGCCTGTCCTTTAGGGCTCGCCCCCACGGCCTCGACCACGGCCACCCTTGCCATGGGAGATGCCTTGGCCGTTGTTCTCTTGCAGAAAAAACAGTTTCGGGCCTCGGATTTTCGCAAGAATCATCCGGGCGGCAGCCTGGGAGATCGTTTAAAGGTGAAGGTGCGGGAAGTGATGCTGACGGGCGACGCCCTTCCCCTGGTGGCAGGCGACGAACCCGCAGTTCGGGCCATAGAGGTGTTAAACGCAAAAAACATTGGAGCCGTACTGATTATGGGGTCAGGGGAGAATATCCTCGGCATTGTCACCGACGGAGACGTCCGCCGCAGCGTTGCTTTGGGCAGGAACCTTTCCTCCTTGACTGCGGCAGATATTATGACCGCCAATCCGGTGGCCATCGATGGGTCAATGCTGGCGGCCGATGCCTTGAGTATTATGCAGAGGCATGAAATTACCGTTCTACCCATTGTGGGTGAGTCAGGGGGAGTGGCGGGACTTCTTCACCTCCATGATCTGTTGGGAAAAGGAGAATTTCGTTTTCTGGTATAACCGTCCTGGGGGAGGGCCCGTTGTTGCATTCAAGGTGCAGTCGAGGGATACGATAAAGAGCTTGAGGAGAAAAAATGGAACAGATGGAGAAGTTAAGGATTTTACTGCCGCACTGGATAAGTCACAATCAGAGTCATGCGGAAGAATACCGAAAGTGGTCCGCCTTCACCCGCGAGGCGGCTGAGGATGCCGTCGCTGATCAGATCGATAAGGCCATTGCCGCCGTGAACCAGGCGAGTGAGTTTCTTGAGCAGGCTTTAGCGGCAGCCGGAGGGAAGGTTTCGGAGCATGGCGGCCATGGCCATCATCATTAATCTGGAGGGATTGGAGGTGGAATGTGTCGGTGAGTTAAGCCACCCGCCGCGATATTATTTTTTGGGTTTAGTCTCGTATGGTTCCAGCTTGTTATTAACTGAGTTGTAAAGAAAGCTGGCTCTCAGGGGAGTTGATTTGTCGCCATCCTGGTGAACGCACTGGAGGGTAAACAGAAGATTCTCACCTATTTTCTTCTGAAAAAAAGCCTCAGGTTTTGAAAGGTTTTCAGGTCGCAGATCGGGGTTGTTTTGCATAAAAATGGCCTGGGAGTTTTCCTTAAGGTACCTAATTTGTTCCGCGATCACTCGATTCTCCTGGGCCTGATAGGTAGCGGCCAGGATTTGTTGGCCTGTCATCTCTGTCTCCTGTTCATTAACGGAGGTGTCATTGCTGTAAAAGCTCCATTTCTTTGTGGATGGATCGTAGGCGTAACTTGCCTGGAGAAGCACGGGGTGGCCATGGCCCTTTTCAAAACACTGAATTTTATAGACCGATTTGTTGCCGATTTTTTTAAGAAAGGATGCGCGAGGATTTGATAAATTTTCGGGGGCAAGTGACGGGTTGTTCTGGGTAAGGAGTTTTTGGTAATTGTTGGTCAAGTACGAAATATGTTCAGAAACCAGAAGGTCTTCCTGGATCTTGTTGGCCGAGGCTCTTGCCTCCTTGGTAATGGTCTGAAACTCCTGCTCATTGGCAAAAGGACTGCGGTTGATCGTTTCGATCACCGTCTGCAGTTTGGTGATTGCTTCACTGAGTTCCTTATTCTTCAAAAGGTTGGCCGCACTTTGCATGTCTCTGATGACTGCGGCATGGAGTATCAGTCTGGAAATCTTCTGCTGGCTCTGAAGAGGATTGTCACGATTCAGGAGTTCACTGTTTTCCTCCAGGAGCTGCAGGGCAGTTTTGTAGTAATTGATGGCTTGATCCCATTGGGCGTCGGCAAAGGCCTTTGTCCCCTGCTCCAGAGAACTGTATATTTTGGTTCTGATGATATTCTCCGCAAGTGCGCTGTGGCTTGAGGGATCGGAAGCGGGGAATGATTTTTCTTTTTCCTGTGCTTGTTCAAAGACCGTAAGGGCATTGTCCCAGTCCCCCTTGGCAAGATAGCTGTCTCCAGCGGTGACAAGGGCGTTGAGTTCTATTAGACGGATGAGTGATTTAATCTTGGTGAGGTTTGTCGGGGAAATTTGAGGGGTTTTTCTGGCGATGGCCATGGCCAGGTTCAAGTGATTTTTGGCCAGGTCCCATTCAGAGGCGGCCATGGCCTGCGTTCCTGCCTCCAGAGCAATGTTGAATTCGGCAGTGGCCTTATTGCTCTGGATCTGATCGAGGATGGTGCGATCAATGGACGGCGAATCGGCGGCAAGCTCGAGGGTTTGTGCATATCCGGCCAAGGCCTCTTTCCAATGGCCATCATTCATATGTTTACTGGCAAGCTTGAGAGATTCCTGCCATTTTCGCGTCGCGTTGGAATCGTTACCCTTACCAGCGGCCAGGGCTTGCTGGAAGCTTTCGGAGTTCTGAAGCTGCTGAATCTCCTGGACAAGGAGTGCCTTTTCCTCCTGTTTGAAAAACTGAACCCTGGATGTTTGCTGTAAGGCATTCGCACATTTTCCTTCGGCGTCCAAGTACCGGCCGCTATCCATAAGTTGCTTGCACTCATTGGTTTCGGTGAGCGCCTGCTTGAACTGCGCATTAAAATTGAGATACAATGAGATCAGAATGAGCAGAAGGATTGCCGCCCCCGCGCCAATGACTTTAACCGGCCAACGGGAAGACCGTCCCTTGTCCCGTTGCACGGCAACAGCAGGGGGTTTGGCTGTGATTGCTGCTTTTTTCCGGGATTTTGATGTCGTTCCTTTCTTGTTCTTGTCGGATTCTCTGGAGGCCGAATCGTTAGCCGCCAAGTCGCCAAGCATTTCCACAGAGTATTGGGCGCGAGCGATATCTTTATCGATATCCGGAAAATCCGGAGCCAGAGTTTTTACCGTTTGATATCTGTCGAGCGCCCTTGCAGGTTGCCCCTGCTGCTCAAACGTTTCTCCTTCCTGATGTTTTTTGTCGGCTTCATTGCGTTGATGCTGTTCCTCCTGACTCAAGACGGGGCTTGAAACCGCTCCTTGCCTGGCAGGGGAAGAATTTTCCAGGGAGGGGCGAGAGGCTGCGCTTGTCTCCGGGCTGGGCTCAGAAAAGGTTTTTTCTTGCTGGTTCTTCCTGTCAGGGGATTCTGCCGCCTGATTCCCATTGTGTGGGAACAGGATATCATCTACAATGTCGATGGTCAGGTGTTCCAGGTCACCCCCCATGGGCTGTTCAGAAAGTGACGGGCTGGTCCGGGCTGATATCGGATCAATGGTATCCAGGGGAAGGTTCTTCTGATTCCCTTTGTACCAGAGTGCTGCTTCTTCATTGAAGGCATTATTGATTGAGTAAATCTCGCCGCAGACCATGCGGCCAATGTGAAGGATGAGACCGGACAGAGACTGGTTGCTTTCCCAGAAATCACTGATGCAGATGGCGGCCTGATCAAAATCAGGATGGAAAACAGGGGTTTCCGGCTTGCAGTTGGGAGGGAAGTGGGGAAATCCAAAAGGGATATTGAGGAGAACGATATGCTCAGTGCAGGTCTTGACCTCGTCCCCGGTCCCTTTGCAGAGCCCCCGCAAGTGATAGGTGATGCGGTATTGTTCAGGGGGGGACCCGCCCAGGGGAAGAACCTTAATCTGACGATGGTGGCCAAAATTGGTTTGAATTTCCAGAAAAATGGCTTCCAGTTGTTCAGAAAGGATGGTCATGAAGACTCACTGATCTTAAAATTGAGAGAGTTTTTTTGCCGTTTTGCCTGAAAATGGAGTCTCGCCATGGTGGGATTGACGGTATCGGTTTGACAATTACCTTCAAGGAATAAACTAAAATTTTGCTTTAAGTGTAGCAGATTTTGAGAAGAAGAGGAATTTTTTTTGGTAAATATATCCGATATTCCACTTTTTTCAGGAGCGGGTTCTGGTTCTCAGGATGCTGATAATGGGGAAATCGCGGCCAACTCAGAGTTGTTTTCTGGAGTGGGCCATGGAGAGAGAGGAGGCAAGATGAAGGGCGGTTGTTGTATCCGTGCAATGTCGAGAGGAGTTGGAGAAACGATTACATCTCCTCCCGATGATGCCCAGATGGCATTGATGTACCTTCTTGACTACAGCAGGATATGAAATCTTTCCAGATCTATTTTGAAATAATCGAAGACACCCGTTGTCCATTTTATGAGGTTGGCGAACAGCTGATTTTGTCGAACAAGGCCCTCTTTTGTCCGGGAAACAAAGAAACCTGTCTCATTCTGGTCAGGGAAATGACCCAGTTGCTGTTCAAGTTTCTTGCTGCTGACCATGAAAATCTTCTCGCAGAAAAACCGATTTTTACCTGCAGTGGCTGTACGGGGCTGATTAAATTTACGCCCATGGCAACACCTGATAATCCTCCCGTTACAATGGAGAAAAAGACTGTTCTGGGAGGCAGGGAGCTGAGATTTCTTGAGAGAATAAGGCCTTTTCCCTTGGTTCAACTCATCCCTGAAGATGAGCTCAAGACTTTTGTCGGACGGTTTCATCAGGAGATCATCCATGAAGGGAAGGTCTTGATTGAGAAAGGAGAATCGAATCTCTACCTGTATATGATCCTCACAGGACAAATGCTGGTGATGGATGGGGCGATGGTGATTACGTCCCTGGGGCCTGGTGAGATCTGCGGGGAGATGAGTTATCTCGGAGATGATGTGGCGGCCGCCACGGTCAGGGCCGTGTCGGATACGGAGCTGCTTGCTGTTTCCAGTGCTGATTTCAATTATCTCATTGATCGGTTGCCGGCACTGCAGAACTATATGGCCCGCCTGTTGGCCGGGCGCCTGAACCGGGCAAACAAGGCCAGGGCGGAAGATTTTGCCGCCTGCATGCAGGGCAGGTTGCAGGATATGGCCCCTGCTGAACTGCTCCAGATTTTTCATATGAACAGTAAAACCGGGGTGTTGTCCCTCGAATTAGGGCGCGGCCCGGGCCAGATATCCTTTCGCGAAGGGGGTATCATTCATGCCCATTATCGGGGCCAGGAAAATGAGGAGGCGATCTTTGCCATGCTTGGCGAGCATGAAGGGACGTACAGGTTTACCCTTGGCCTGTCACCACAAGAGATGAACAGGGCAGAAATCGGTGATTTCATGAAGCTGCTCATGGAGGGAGTGCAGCGGGTGGATGACGTGCGGCAGGAGAAACAGGGGAGCCGCCATAAATAATGGTTGCCTGATCAGTTATATCAGTTGCTTGCGCGGGGAATCAGGGGCGGACGAGAAACGGCGGGAGCTTAAGAATCTCCATAAAGGTGGTGACATGATACTCGGCGGGCAGGGCCGGATTTCTGAAAGCAATCAGCCGCATCCCGCAACTGGCCGTATGTTCCCGGTCTATAATGGAATCGCCGATGTAAATTGCCTCGTTAACATGGCACCGGCAATGGTCCAGGATCTCGAGCAAGGCGTCGGGCGCCGGTTTCGGGCGACGGGCGTTTTCGGCGGTCATCACCTTGGTAAAGTAGCCTTGAAGGTGAAATATCTCAAGGATGGGGATCATGGTGTTGGTGCGATTGGTGGAGATGGCCAGCTGGTATCGGGGCCTGGTTGTTTCTAAGAATTCAATCAGGTCCGGCTCCATCCGCATATGGCGGAGAAAAGGGGTATAATCGAGGGTCTTGCGATGGGCCTCCACCGCCTTCATATCCTGGTCGGGATATGAACGAAAGATATGGCGGATGGAGTCCATCACATTATGGATATGGACGTGTTCGACTTCATCTGCGGTCATAGCCGGACGATGGAAGTGGGCCAGGAGTTGATTGTAATATTGACGGTTGGCGGATTTGGAGTCAAACATGACCCCGTCACAGTCGAAGACGATGAGCTTGAGCATAGGAATTCCGGGGATAGAAGAACGGGATGGCAGGAAATTCGCCGGGTATCAGTCTTTGAAGAGAATCTTCCGCAGCCAGTCGATGGCATGGAGCAGCAGCTCCTCGTCATCCAGCAGGCGGTCTTTCGTCGTTTCGTCCAGCGGTGGTGTTCCGGGAAGGTCTCCCGCAAACAGCATTGTCCGGAATTGGTCAAGATTGTAGAGGGCCAGGATAAACTGCTCAATGCGGTCTTCGGAAAACCGTTTCTGCCGTCGAACCTGCTCGTGCTGGAGGATGGCGGCCACCGCATCGTTAAAGCGGTTGTAGGGTGACAGCCCCTGCCCATGCGCGTAGCTGGTGGCATTTTGCACCTGCTGCTCCTGAAATCCCCGGCAGTGGCCTTCCTGGATTAGAACAAAAAACTCCTCCATTCCCTCCCCTTTCCCCATTTCACTCTCCGGCTGCCTGATGGCGGCGCGGCCCATGGGATAGGCCCGGCAGGCCCCGGGCCGGTCCCCATAGACGGTGCAGCCGGCGGGCGACACAAAGACGCAGCTTTCCTGGCCATCATCGACCATGGTCAGATAAAATCGGGGGAAGGTCTCATACTCTTCCTGTTCCACGATCACATAGCGGTGGAGAAATTCGTCCGAGCCCAGGCCGCAGGCCTTTTTCAGCCGCAGCACATCATAGGGGGTCAGGGCCAGCTCCAGTTGCCGGCAGCATTGGGTGAAGCAGGAGATGGCGGGATGACAGGAGAAGCGGAAGGTCTCTTCCTCTGCTATCCTGGTGACGTTTTGCGGCAGCAGGGGCTGGTTCATTGCGGTTCCCGCTTTTCAGGCCAGAGGAGAAGTGCCGGGCTGGCAACGAAGGCGGAAGAAAAGGTTCCCACGACAACTCCCCAGAACAGGACAAAGGCAAAATCATGGATGACGGAGCCGCCCAGGAGCAGCAGGGAGAGCAGGGTCATGCAGACAGTGAGTCCGGTGGCGATGGTTCTGCCCACCACCTGATTAATGCTGTCGTTGATCTGGCTGATAAGGGTGTGTGATTTATCTTTGGCCATATTCTCCCGAATCCGGTCAAAGATAATAACCGTATCATTCAGGGAATAGCCGCCCAGGGTCAGCAGGGCGGTGACAATCATCAGGGTCATCTCCATGTTGAGCATCCAGCAGAGGCCGAGAATGATAAAGATATCATGGAGGGTGGCAATGGCCGCCGCCACGCCGAAGCGGATGTCAAAACGGAAGGCGAGGTAGATAATGACCCCGGCAAGGGAGATCAGGATGGCCATTCCGGCCTTGTTGCGGAGGACGGAGCTGACGGAAGAGCCAATCTCAGATTGACTCTCCAGGTTGAACTGCTTATCCGGAAGGTCCGTGGACAGGATGGAGCCAATCTGCTCGCTGAGGTTGCCGATGGTCTCCTCTGACTTCTTGATCTTGACAATCAGGCTGTGTTCGTTCTCCACCTCCTGCAGATCCAGCCCCTCCATCTGGTGCTTGTCGAAGACATTCCGCACCTCTTCCATGGTAAAGGCCTGGGTGGCCTTGTACTGAAGCAGGGAGCCGCCGGAAAAATCCACGCCCATATTGGCCTTGCCCCTGGCAAACTGGATGGAGGCGACAATGCCGATGCCGACAAGGATGGCTGAAATGCCAAAGGTGATGTACCGCAGCTTCATATAGTCCAGGCTTGGTCTTCGGATAAATTGGAGAAAGCGCAATTCTTTCAGGAAACCGAAGGTCAGCAGAGAGTCAAACATGAAGCGGGAACAATAGAGGGAGGTGAAGAGGTTGAAGAGAATGCCCAGGGTGAGGGTGATGGCAAACCCCTTGATCGGGCCGGTGCCAAACATGAATAGAGCCGTGGAGGTGATCAGGGTGGTTACCTGGGAGTCCACAATGGTGGAGAGGGCCTCGCTGAATCCCGAGCTGACGCTGGATCTGATGGATTTTCCCACCTCGTATTCTTCGCGCATGCGTTCATAGATCAAGATATTGGAGTCCACCGCCATGCCGATGGAGAGGATGATACCGGCAATACCTGGCAGGGTGAGGGTGGCGTTCAAAATGGCCAGTCCGGCAAAGAGAAAGAGGATATTCAGCACCAGGGCCACATTGGCCACGGCGCCGGAGAGCCGGTAATAGACCATCATAAAACAGATGACCATAAGTGAGCCCACCACCCCGGCCGTGAGTCCTTTGGTGATGGAATCCTGCCCCAGGCTGGCACCCACGGTGAGGTTCTGGATAATATCAACGGGTGCCGGCAGGGCGCCGACACGCAGGATAATGGCCAGATCCGTCGCCTCTTCATGGCTGAAGCTGCCCGATATCTGGGCGGAGCCGCCCATGATTTTTTCGCGGATGGACGGGGCGGAACGAACCACATTGTCAAGGACGATGGCCAGCTGCCGATTGACGTTTTTCTCGGTGACCTGGGCAAAGATCTTGCCGCCCCGGGCCGTCAGATCAATGCTGACATAGGGCTCGTTGAACTGGCCGCCGATGCGCACCTGGGCATTTTTGACCATGTCGCCGGTCATCAGGGTCTGGTTTTCAAGGAGCAGGGGGCGGATGATCTCCTGGCCGGTCTGCTTGTTCGTATCCTTTTCAAAATAGATCTCGGTGTCGGGTGGCAGACGATTCTGGAGGGCGCGGGTGAGTTTTTTGCGCTCTTCACCCTGGGCCCAGTGGCCGTTCTTTTTTGCCTCATCGATCATTTCCTGGAGGTTGATGCCGGCGGTGTCCGCCACCAGTTTAAATTCAAGCTGGGCGGTTTCGCCCAGGAGCTTCATGGCCCGTTTCGGGTCCCTGACCCCGGGAAGCTGGACCACAATCTCATCGGCACCCTGACGGATGATGACCGGCTCGGCAACACCAAACTGGTCAATCCGGTTGCGGAGAATCTCCAGGGACTGATCCACGGCGTGGGTGCGGATAAAGTTGATCTCCGAGCCTTTGAGGCTGATGGTGATCCGGGGAAAAGAGCCTTCCTTGGCCTCCACCTGCGCATCGATATTGGGAAAGTTGTCCTTAATCAGGGCCTTGACCGTCTCCACGGCGCCGGTGTTGGGCAGGGTAAAAAGAATGGTGCCGGGCTTGCTGCTGCCGCGCACCGCGGTGATGCCTTTGTCCTTGAGGCCGTCCTTGAGGTCAGCGGCTGCCAGTTCCAGGGAGTTTTCTTCGGCCTTCTTGAGGTCAACCTTGAGCACCAGATGCATGCCGCCCTGGAGGTCAAGACCGAGACGCAGTCCTTCCGGAGCCATGTATTTTTTCCACCAGTCCGGGGTGGCTGAATAAAAAGAAGGCACGATGGTGACGATGGAAAGGACGACGAGAAACAGGAGCATGCCGATCTTGAGTTTGAGAGATGTGTTCATTACTGTCCCGTGGGTTTCGTATGGAAAAATGAGAGAAAAAGAAGGAAGCGTTCTCGCTGTAAGGGGTTTGAAAGTGGGCCGGATTATACAGCACTGCCTGAATCTTGCAAGTGTTGCAAGGTCGATGGCTGCTGTTTTATGGCCGCCTGTTGATGCTTGCCGCCAGACAGGCGGCGCCGAAACCGTTGTCGATGTTGACCACGCCCAGTCCGGGTACGCAGCTGTTGAGCATGCCCAGCAGGGCGGCGAGCCCGCCCAGGCTGGTTCCGTATCCCACCGAGGTGGGAACGGCGATGACCGGACAGGCGGTCAGCCCCCCGACCACACTGGGAAGGGCCCCTTCCATCCCGGCCACAACAATGATGACCGTGGCGGTGTGGAGCAGATGCTGGTGCCCGAGAAGACGATGGAGGCCGGCGATACCAACGTCGTAGAGGGTTTGCACGGGGTGGCCCAGGGTCTCGGCCGTCACCCGGGCCTCTTCCGCCACCCCGATATCGGAGGTGCCGGCGCAGATGATGAGGATAAAACCGCGGGATTTCACCGGATCGGGTTGTTCCGCGTGGGCCGTCAGCATCCGGGCCCGGGGATGATGGTGGAGTGCCGGCAGGGCCTGGAGCACCTCCGAGGCCTTGTCGGCATCGACCCGGGTGGCCATGAGCAGAGATGACTTCTTCAGGATGGAGGCGGCAATGGTGATGATCTGTTCCGCGGACTTGGAAGCACCGTAAATGACCTCAGGGATCCCGGTGCGCAGGCAGCGATGGTGATCCAGGCAGGCATCAGCAACCGTCTCCGAGGGCAGGTGTCTGAGCTGGCTGACGGCGTCTTGCACGCTGCATTGCCCTGCCTGGATCTGGTGCAGCAGTCGGGTCAGATGAGCTTGATTCATGGATGGGGGTCTCTTTGTGGGCTGAGGGGTTGATGGGGAAGAGAGACACTGACTTTTTGGTGAATGGCTCCATTATTATAAAAGATTGTTTATCATGATCCAAAAATAAGGTAAAGGAATTGTCGTGACTGGTGAGAAGGGGAAATGTTTTGAGACACTGTTTGCCTAAAAAGGAAAAAAATGGACGATAAAAATCTGCCGGCCCATATCCAGTATCTGCAGCGAAGCAGCAGCTATCCCCATCCGGCCCCCGATGTGCAGCTTGTGCAGACCCATATCTCCTTTGTTCTCCTGGCCGGGGACTTTGTTTATAAGTGGAAAAAACCGGTCAATTTTGGTTTTCTCGATTTCTCCACCCTGGAGAAGAGGAAACAGTACTGTGAGCAGGAGCTGATACTCAATCGCCGGCTCTGTCCGGATCTGTATCTGGATCTGGTGACGGTCACCCATGGGGGCGATCCCTACCTCCTGAATGGCACCGGCGAGGTGGTGGAATACGGGATCAAGATGGCCCGGATGCCGGAAGATCGGATGATGGGCGGGATGATCGCGGCCGGTCTCCTGAACCATGGCCATCTCGATGCGATCATTGAGGTGCTGGTTCCTTTTTACGAGCAGGCGGAGGGGACAGAGGAGATTGCTGAATTTGGCCGCGCGGCGTCGGTGGCCGTCAATGTCCTGGAGAATTTTGAGCAAACCAGACCCTTTGCTGATCAAGGGGCCATCAGCGGCGACCAGTTGGGCCGCATTGAAAAGTACGCCCGCGCCTTTCTGGGGCAGGAGGATCTCTTTGAGGGGCGACGGACGGCGGCCAGGATCCGTGATTGCCATGGTGATCTCTACTCGGCCAATATCTGCCTGACTGACCCTGTGCGTATCTTTGACTGCATCGAATTTAATGAACGATTCCGCTATTCGGACGTGGCCGCGGATGTGGCCTTTCTGGCCATGGATCTTGATTTTCATGGACTGAAGGAATTCTCTACCTATTTTATTCAGCGTTTTGTCTCCATCTCAGGAGATTCCGGGTTGTTGCCCATGCTTGACTTTTATAAGTGCTATCGGGCCATGGTCCGGGGCAAGATCAATCTTTTCACTGCTGCCGATCCCTCCGTGCACGCCTCGGTGGCCCTGAGCTGCCGGGAACAGGCGGCACGATATTTTAATCTGGCCGCCGGATATGCCGCCGGAGCCCAGAAATAAGGTGGTCGGTGCGGGGATGGTGGTGGTTTTTTTCGGGATGATTGCCACCGGCAAGAGTTATCTGGCCGGGGCCTGGGCCAGGCGCCATGCCTGCTCCCATTATAATTCCGACCGGGTTCGCAAGGAGCTGGCCGGCCTGGCTCCGGACAGCAGGCAGGCCCTGGCCGTTGAACAGGGGATTTACAGCCGGGATTTTTCCCGCAGAACCTATGATCAGCTCCTGTTTCTGGCCAAGGGCGATCTGGAGAAAAGTTCGGCGAGCTGTGTTGTCCTTGATGGCTCCTATCAGTCCCGGGATGAGCGGGAGCGGGTGGTGCGGCAGCTGGGGGACAGGGCCAGGATCGTTTTTGTCCAGTGTGTCTGTTCCGAGGATGTGATGCGGACCCGCATGGAGCAGCGGCAGGGGGACCCGCAGGCGGTTTCGGATGGGCGCTGGGAGATTTATCGGCAACAGAAGAGACGATTCGAGATGCCGCTGGAGCTTGGGCCGCACCAGTTGATCACCATCAATACCAATCGGTCGCTGGAGGCACTGCTGGTTGATCTTGGGGGGATGATGGCCACGACGGCAGCGGCAGATGTTCCGCCGGGCCATTGAAAAGGCCCGGCGCGGGACTCGATGATGGGGGAAACCGGGCCGAGAAAGGGGAGAACGAAATTGTCTGAGCAGGAAAAGAGCAGGGAAACGGCAATGGTGACAGCAGGTTGGCAAGTGAAAAACCAGACGAAAAAGAGGTTTTATCGTGTATAATCGAATTTATATCTTGCGATTTTCCAAGCATACAAGCAATGAGCCGATGATTTATCAGTTGGTCAAGCTCTATGATGTTGAGTTTAATATCCTCAAGGCGGACATCCTGCCCCAGCGCGATGGCTTGATGATCCTGGGTTTGAAAGGGAGCAAGGCCAATGTCGGGAAAGGACTTGCCTACCTGGAGGAGCAGGGGGTCAAGGTTGAGCGCCTGGCCGCCAGCATCCGCCGGGATGATGAAAAATGCTTTCAATGCGGGGTCTGTACCGGGGTTTGCCCGGTGGGCGCCCTTTCCCTGCACCGACCGGATATGGAGGTCGTGTTTGATCCCGATAAATGCACCGGCTGCAGCTTGTGTGTGCCCATCTGTCCGGTGCGGGCCATGGAGATCTCGCTCGGGCAGGAAGATGCCCTGGCAGAAGAGGCGACTTCCTGAGTTGCTTCCAGCCGCCACGTGCTACAGCTCCCAAAGTAGCCCGTCATCGTCAGCATATGAGCCATGCAAAAGGTGGCAGAGATACGCCGCTGCCCAGTTCCTTGGAAGGCCCAGGGGCGGCCATGCCCGCAAGCCCTCTGGCCCTCGTTAGAGAGGTGCCGGTCACGTGGTCCGGCAGCACGGTGAACCGGCAGCGGAAAAATGTCCTTCCCCTGTGCCGCCCCGGGAAAGGCCAATCTTTTGCGGCTGTTTCAAGGATGGCGACGGACCACTCTCACCCAAGAAAGGTTCTGAAACAAGTCCGGCCCCTCCCGGCCTGCTGCCTTCACCGTTTATTGTGAAACCCACCACCAACCAGCGATGCAGCCACAACCCCTGATAACAGTCAGCAACCTGACCATGGCCTACGGCTCGTTTATCCTCCAGCGGGACTTGAACTTCACCATCCGGCAGGGGGACATCTTCATCATCATGGGCGATTCGGGATGCGGCAAGTCCA
Organism: Desulfocapsa sp.; assembly: GCA_013426795.1. Classification (GTDB taxonomy): domain Bacteria; phylum Desulfobacterota; class Desulfobulbia; order Desulfobulbales; family Desulfocapsaceae; genus UBA2270. The sequence continues at coordinate 14,369 of JACDZF010000030.1, forward strand.
CCCTGCTCAGGCATATGATCGGCCTGAAAGAACCAGCAGCAGGATCCATTCTTTTCCATGACACCGATTTCTGGAAGGCCTCGGCAGATCAGCGGAACCAGATCATGCGCCAATGCGGCATCCTTTATCAGAGCAGCGCCCTGTTCAGTTCCATGACCCTGGCCGAAAATGTTGCCCTGCCCCTGCGCCAGAACTCAGAGCTAGCCGCCGATGAAATTGCCGAACTGGTCTCCCTCAAGCTGCGCCTTGTCGGTCTGGCCGGCTTTGACCAGTTCTACCCCTCGGAAATCAGCGGCGGCATGAAAAAGCGGGCAGCCCTGGCCAGGGCCATCGCCCTTGACCCCCAGATTCTTTTCTTTGACGAGCCCTCCGCCGGCCTTGATCCCATCAGTGCCAGCCTGCTCGACAATCTGATTCTCGAACTACGGGACAGCCTGAAAGCCACCATTGTCATTGTCACCCACGAACTGGCATCAATTTTTGCCATCGGCAACAATTCAATTTTTCTCGACTCTGATTCCCATACCATGATTGCTTCCGGGGCACCGGAAACCTTGCTCCAAACCACAAAAAATCTTAAAGTAAAACAATTTCTGACCCGAGGCGGGACCCTGCAGAATCCCTTCCCCGCCGCCCCTACCACCGGATAAGGAAACTCCATTTCATGAGCAATAAAGCAAATTCCACCCGCATCGGCGTCTTTGTCGTCTTGTCCATCGCCCTGCTGATCACCGGCATTCTTCTCTTTGGCGGCGGTAAATTCTTCAGCAACAAGAATATCGCCATTGTCTATTTCGATGGCTCCCTCCAGGGTTTGAATGTGGGCGCTCCCGTTGCCTTTCAGGGGCTCACCATCGGCGAGATCAAGGAGATCCAGCTCGATATCAACACCGACACCTTTCAGATCAGGATACCGGTGCTGATCAGCCTTGTCCCTGACAAGGTGATCAAGGTGGAGGGCGAAAACAAGAAAAACCAGCATCAGGATATCAACACCTTTCTCAAGACCATGGTCGATCGGGGACTGAGGGCCACCCTCAAGACCCAAAGCCTGCTCACCGGCAAGCTCTACATTGACCTTGCCATGCACGAAAACAGCAAGGCGATCTACCATGCTCAAGACGATAAATATCTGGAAATCCCCACCGTTCCGTCCCAGCTGCAGCAGATAAGCCAGGCCGTGCAATCCCTCAATTTCATGGAACTGGCGGCCAAATTCTCCAGCACCATGGACTCCCTGGACAAAATGAGCACCACCATGGAACAGGCCCTGGGCTCCGAGGAGTCCCGCAAAAATCTGACAACCCTCTTTGCCAGCATTGAACGTTTTCATTCGATTCTCACCACCCTGGACGAAGGCCTGATGCCCTTGATTGCCAAGCTTGATTCTTCCATAAACAAGGCGGCACAGCTTTCAGACAACACCAATCGGATGATTCGTCGCATCGATGGCCAGATTGATCCATTTTTCCTGACCATGAACCAGACGGTGCGCGATACAGGGCTGACCATGCGGGCCGCCGAGACCCTGATGATGGACCTTCGACAAACAACGGGGGCGGACTCCCCGTTGTATTATCAACTGACCGAGAGTATCAACGAGTTGGGAAAAGCGGCAAGTTCGATGCGTGCCTTCACCGACTACCTCGATCGCAATCCCCAAAGTCTTCTCTTTGGGACTGATCACCAGGGAGACTCGTCTCAATGACCACACAATCCACCATCATATCGGCCAGAATCCTGTTGTTGCTCCTGGCCTTCGGCCTCCTCGGGACCCTGTCCGGCTGCTTTCAGGCACCTCCGGCACGGCAGTATACCCTGACCGCTGAGCTTCCGCCCCCGCCTCCATCAAACCAGGACGGACCTTTGACGATTCTGGTGGGGCCGGTGAAACTGGCAAGTTATCTTGACCAGCCCCGGATCGTCAGGAGGTACGGGGCCAACCGCGTTGAAACGGTGGCCTCCCGGCAATGGGCGGGAAACCTCAAAGAGATGATCAGCAATAAACTGGTTCTTGAGCTGGGGACTCTCTGCAGCCCTTCCCCGGTCTTTTCCTTTCCCGCCGCAACCATCCTCCATCAGGGCAAAAGGGTCACCGTTGATATCCTCCGGTTTGAGGGAACCGATGACCAGAATGCCGTCATTGAGGCCCGCTGGACCCTTGTGAACATGGAAGACAAGTCCATTCTCAAGACCCGGACTTCGCTCTTTCAGATTTCCTGCGCCGATCCAAGTTACGAGACGCTGGCCAACACCTTGAGCCAGGGCCTGCACCAGCTTGCCCAGGAAATCGCCCAATCAATCCGGCTCGAGAAGAAATGAATTTCCCCAATAAAGATCTCACCAGGCGCTGCTTTGTCAATGCCCCCTGGCAAATGCTGAAGACAGAGCTCCTGGATCTTTATCTGGAACATGGGATTCAGCCGGAAATCGGCCTGGAAGGGGCCTGCCTCTATGATGAAGATCCGGCGGAGTTTCGCCGCGTGGCGGAGGTTCTGCAAAGACACAACCTTGCCTGCACCCTGCATGCCCCATTCTTTGATCTGGCGCCGGGTGCCCTCGACCCCGTTATTCTGGCGGCCAGTCGTGAGAAATTGCGCCGCGCCTTTGAGCTCCTTGCGATCTTCAAGCCCCGCTCCATTGTCTGTCATCTCCAGTTTGAGACAAACAAGCAGGGCTATAAACTTCAGGAATGGACGGTCAGTGCCCTTGCCACCTGGCAGCAGCTCCTGGACACTGCCAGCCATCTCCAGATCCCGATTATGCTGGAAAACACCTACGAAAAGTCTCCCCATGCCCACCGGGCAATCCTCTCCCGGCTCAATTCGCCCTATGCCGGGTTCTGCCTGGATGTGGGCCATCTCATGGCCTTTGCCCATTCTCCCTGGCAGGAGTGGCTGCCGGCCCTGTCACCCTGGCTGGGCCAGCTTCATCTCCATGACAATACCGGTGAAGGCGACCAGCATCTGGCACCGGGGCGGGGTCACTTTGACTTCCCCGGATTGTTCGCCTTTCTGCGGACAAACCGTCTGCACCCGATCATCACCCTGGAACCCCATAGCCGGGAAGATTTGTGGCAGACATTCGCCTATCTGGAAGCAACCGGACTGCTCACTGATATCTGAGAAAGGCCCGCCGTTGATAAGGCCATCATCCTTGTCCTGAATCGGTGAAAAACCGTCCACCGGTAATGGTGTCGCGGGAAGGTGTCTTTCCCTTTCCGGTGTGCAGTATCCGGGCGGATCAGTGGCAAAATCCGGCTGAAAAATTTTGCTGACTGCAGAGAATGCAGCTGATCAGGGACCTTCTGCAGCGGACCCCTTCTTCCCGCCATTTTTCCAGCACCACTTTTCAATCTCAATAATCACAAAGACAAGCAGGCCGGCGGCAATGGTCCGGCCCCAGACGGCCAGGCTGATGGGGGCGCTCTGAAAGAGTCGGTTCATGATCGGTAGATGGGTGTAGGCCACCTGGATCAGGAGCATGGTGACGGCGCCGCCCAGAACCCAGAGGTTGGAAAAAAAGCCGAGCTGAAAGATGGTCTTTTGCAGGGAGCGGCAGTTGAACAGGTAGAACAGTTCCACCATGACAAAGGCATTGACCGCGGCCGTCCGGGCCTCGGCAATGGTGGCGCCATGGGCCATCTCCCAGGTGAAGAGGCCGAAGGCGGCGATGAGCATCAGAAAGCTCACCAGGGTGATGCGGAAGATGACGCTGCGGGTGAGGATCGGGGTGTTCGGGGCACGGGGCGGACGCAGCATGATCCCCGGTTCCTTTGGCTCAAAGGCGAGGGCCAGGCCCAGGAATCCGGCGGTGGTCATGTTGATCCAGAGGATCTGCACCGGCAGGATGGGCAGGGTGACTCCCAGGAAAATGGCGGTGAGGATCACCAGGCCCTCACCCAGATTGGTGGGCAGGGTCCAGACAATGAATTTGATCAGATTGTCGAACACGCCACGGCCCTCTTCGACGGCGGCTTCGATGGCGCTGAAGTTGTCATCGGTGAGCACCATGTCCGCCGCCTCTTTGGCCACCTCGGTGCCGGTGATGCCCATGGCCACGCCGATATCGGCCCGTTTCAGGGCGGGGGCATCATTGACCCCGTCGCCGGTCATGGCCACCACCTGTCCCTGGGCCTGGAGGGCCTCCACCAGACGCAGTTTCTGCTCCGGGGTTGCCCGGGCAAAGACTGTGGTGCTGGCAGCCCGATCGATGAATTCGTTGTCTGACAATCTCTCCAGTTCGGAGCCGGTGAGTACGGTCATCGTCAAATCTGCATCAAGGTTGGAGAGTCCGACCTGTCTGGCAATGGCCTCGGCGGTTGCCGGGTGATCGCCGGTGATCATTTTGACCCTGATACCGGCGGACTGGCAGATTTTGACTGCGGCAATGGCCTCCGGCCTCGGCGGATCGATCATCCCCTGCAGGCCGAGAAAGATGAGGCCGGCGGTCAGATCGGCAGGGGAGAGGTGATTGGTCTTCGGGGCGATCCCGGCGCGGGCCATGGCCAGCACCCGCAGACCCCTTGATGCCATTTCCTGTACGGCATTGTGGATATCAGTGATGCAAAGAGGCGCCGGATTGCCCTGGGCATCCGTCTGGCTTGCACATCTGGCGAGAAGGACCTCGACGGCTCCTTTGAGATAAGCCCGCCGCGGTTTCCCCGGAATACCATCATGGAGGGTGGCCATAAACTGATGTTCTGATTCAAAGGGGACCGTGTCGATGCGCGGATTGGCCGCAAGGGCATCCTCGCCCAGTCCGCCTTTGCGGGCCGATGTCAACAGTGCCCCTTCCGTGGGGTCACCGTGGACCTGCCAGACGCCGTCTTTTTCAACCAGCTGACTGTCATTGCAGAGAAGTCCTGCCCGCAGACACTCCTGCAAGGCGGCGGATGCAGCGGGGGGAGCCGCGTCTCCGAGGGAGTCGATGGTGCCGGTGAGAGGGTTGTAGCCGGTTCCGCTGACCCGGTATGATATGCCGCCGGCCAGGATCTCCTGGACGGTCATCTGGTTCTCGGTGAGGGTGCCGGTCTTGTCGGTGCAGATGACCGTGGTGCTGCCCAGGGTTTCCACGGCCGGGAGTTTCCGGATAATGGCCCGTTTTTTGGCCATGCGGGAGACGCCAATGGCAAGGGTTATGGTGACCGCCGCCGGCAGGCCTTCAGGGATGGCGCCGACGGCCAGGGCCACCGCCGCCATGAACATCTCAAGGAAGGGCTGACCTCGCAGGAGTCCCACCGCAATGGTGAGGGCGGCAAGGCCAAGAATCAGGTAGAGCAGGATGTTGCTGAACTCGCTGATCTTGCGGGTGAGCGGGGTGGCCAGGGCCTCGGCGCTGGAGATCAGTTGCGAGATGCGTCCCACCTCGGTCTGATCGCCGGTGGCGGTGACAATGCCGGTGCCCTGCCCGTAGGTGACCAGGGTTGAGGCGTAGGCCATATTCCACCTGTCAGCAAGAACAGTGTCTCTGGTTATCTGGGGGTTGGGATTGGACGCCGTCCCCGACTGAGTCCGCCCATGGTGCTTGGCAACCGGGGCCGACTCGCCGGTGAGGGCGGCCTCGGCGATCTGCAGGTTCCGCACCTGAAACAGGCGCATATCCGCCGGCACCTTGTCGCCGCTCTGCAGGAAAACAATGTCGCCGGGCACCAGTTCCGAGGCTGGTATCCGCCTCTTTTCCCCCTGTCGGAGAACGGTGGCCTTGGTGGTCATGGTGCGGGCCAGGGCTGCCAGGGCATTGACTGCCTTGGCCTCCTGGATATAGCCAACGATGGCATTGACCAGCACGACCCCGAAGATGACCCCGGAATCCACCCATTCTTCCAGGAAAGCAGTGACCAGGCCGGAGGCGATGAGGATATAGATCAGGGGCTGATGGAACTGGAGCAGAAAACGGACAAGCGGCCCCTGTCCTTTCCGGGCAGTGATGGCATTGGGGCCAAAGGTTGCCAGCCGGTGCTCGATCTCAAAGCGGTCAAGGCCCTGCTCCCGGTTTCCTTCCAGCAGCTCCACTACCTCGGCAATGGCCAGATGGTGCCAGTGTCTGGCGAGGATGTCTAATTTTTTCATGGGGAGATTTTCTCAGTCTTTTCAGTAAGGGAGCTTTGTCGTTGGATACAATGGGGCGGGAAGGGGCTTGGTGCTCCGTAAAAACCTGGTGTCATCAGTTGCGGGTATCGAGGGGTATGGAGAATTCCTTGCCGCGCCCAGGGCAAATCTGCCAGAAGAGATAGAGCCATTCCCCTGTTCTTGGTGATGTCTTGAAAATATGGGGAATGGATGCTTAATCTTCCATCTCGAAGTCTCCCTGGCCGCAAAGACTGCATCGTAACACTGGATCGTCTTTATCAAAGATATATTCCCATTTTTTTTCTTCCATCAACCGACTCTGTTCCTGGCCACAGGTGACACAGACCCACCGGTCACCGTCTGGTGTCTCAAATAAATGCATTTTCACCCTCTTTTACATCCATGGATTTACAGTTGAAGCGCAGCTTTTGCAGGTTTCTAGGAAGTGAGCAGGGATGGTATCCGAGCTTCTCCGTGCACCAAAAAAAGGAGCATGAACAGGACATTGCCCACGGTTCATCATTGCACTGTACCGATGGGTCTTTTTCTGCATCGTCATGATCCGCCTGTAAAAAGCCTCACAGGGAGACCGTTCCCACTTCAGGTGGACTCTGGAAGTGGGTTTCTCTACGACTTTAGCCGCCATTGACGAGAATGTAAAGAAGTGGTGACCCCAAAGGGAATCCCGATTTACGCAAAATGTATAATCGTGATAAGACCTTATGCAAATACTATATTCTCCAAATAGATGATCTGAAAGGGCTGAGAGTTAAACTTAACAGAATTCCACTGCCATAACCCAACAACGCCTTGCAGGTCTCTAACGATTTACGCCTGCAACAGGTCATGGATATTGACAACATCCTTGAAATCCACACCCAGCGCCGTGAAGTGCGCCTTGCCGCAATCAACTTTTTTGTTCTCGCTATCCCGCCTCTTGTCCCGGTCGAGAGTGCTCTTGGTTTCACGAACCAGGTACAGCTTCTCATCTTCCTCCACTACCACCGCCCAATCCGGGTTGTAGTCTCCTAGCGGTGTCGTAACTTTGAACCAGCGGGGTAGCTTGCAGAAAAACTTCACCCGTTCATCGGTGTCCAGGCGCTTGGCCACTTCATGCTCTACGTCCGAATCATAAACAATGTAATCATAGGGAGTCCGAGAATCCTTGCTCTGCACCTGATACATCCGGGTCAGATATTCCTCGACCTCTTTTTCCTCAAAGAGTCGCATTTCATAGAACTGGCCAGCTATAGGCTCATACTTGATGCCGTCTATAATCAGTTCATGCAAGGCCCGGTTAATCAACCTGGCGACTTCGGTCATGAAGGCCATCGGGTTGATGCTGAATTCGGCCAATCGAGCTGATTGTTCGAGAATCTCCACCAGTGTTCCTCTGGTTAGCTCCGTCTCTCTTTGCAGAAAAGCCAGAATGTCCGGCAACGGTTGTTTATTGGTGACGTTATAGGTGCGGTTGATGGTAATCTGCCCACCTTCCAGGCCCGATTCCTTGATTTCCAAATCTCGCTTGGTGATGTCAATCTGTACCTTGCTGATTGCCGCCATGGCTTTGATTTTTGCGACTGCCCGCTTTACCAGTTCCGCAGTTTGAAACTCCACCGAATAACGGGTTTTTTGGCTGATCTTATCCCACAGAATCTTGAATTCCGGGTTCAGCTCCACCCGCTTTATATAATTGATTTTCTCGCGTTTCCTTTCATTCTGTACGAAGTCACGGGGCAGGAATCTTCTCATCCGGCCGATAATCGCTTCGTCCATGCCGATGAAGGCAGGTGGGAGATTCAAGGAAAATCCGGCTTTGTCGGGAGCGAAGAGCTTGGTGAAATCTCCGGCCTTGTCAATCACGCCCTGCTGTTGCAGATGGTTCCACAGCTCTTGTGACTGTTCGGGAGAAAGATAGCTTGTGCCTTCAACATTCAAGAGTGGGACAAAGGCCAGCGGTGCAACCCGGCCAAACTTGAAGCCACCGCTGGGGTCAATGGCTGCCTCAATGTCGGCCTGCAGGCCTTGGGCAAAATTCTCAAAAGACTCGTTAGCGATAACGGTCAGCCTGTTAATCTGCTCGTCATCGACACGCAGACCGTCCTGATTGACTGGCAAGCGCAGTCCCCGGCCAATGGTCTGGCGGCGCTCCCGGTCAGTACCCATTTCCCGCAAGGTGCAAATCTGGAAGACGTTGGGATTATCCCAACCCTCCCGCAAGGCGGAATGGCTGAAGATAAAGCGAAGCGGCTCATCCAATCGCAACAACCGTTCCTTTTCGGTCATAATCAAGGCGTAGGTTTCGTCATCCTTGGCAGTGCCGCCGGTGGTGTCCAGCTCCTGGACAACCTTCCCCTTCTTTTTGTCGGAGGA
>JACDZF010000297.1 GCA_013426795.1 Desulfocapsa sp.
CCCTGACCCCTCCTTACAAAAAGGAGGGGGACTTGTGCGCCCACTCAACCCGACAATCCCCGGATTCAGCATGGTCTCGAGAAGGCCTTATTCTTCGGTGGTACCCCCCAGGGGAATAAGCTCCATGCGGTGGTTACTGTCCGGGTGGAGCGGGGAGGGGCCTTCCGTCAGGATGGAAAACTCGCCGGGCTGGGCGAAACGCTGCTGGAGCTGGTCCGCGTACTGGTTCCAGTCCTCGGGCATGGGGTCGGCAGTCAGCGGATGGACGCCGTAGGAAAAGAGGAGCTCGCGGCAGGTCTTTTCCGAAGAGGAGATGGCAAAGGCCCAGACCTTGTGGCGAAACCGGGCAATATTGCGGGCTGTGGCCCCAGACTGGGTGGGGATGATCAGAAATGCCGGCTCCATTCGTCCAATGGTGGTATCCACGGCCAGGGCGATAAGCCCGGTGGCGGCTTTTTTCCAGTCGGTGTCGAGGGCGAGCTGTCGCTTGACGGGGCAGTCCGGGCGGTAGTTTTCGATGGAGTTGCCAATGGAGGCGAGCATGGCCACGGCCTCCACCGGATAGGCACCCATGGCGGATTCGCCGGAAAGCATGATGCAATCGGTGCCATCGAGGATGGCATTGGCCACATCAGTGGCCTCGGCCCGGGTGGGTCTGGGGTTTGCGGTCATGGATTCGAGCATCTGGGTGGCGGTGATGATCGGTTTGCCCGCCCGCTGGGCTTGAGTCATGATGGTCTTCTGGGTTTTCGCCATCTCCTCAATGGCGATTTCCACCCCCAGATCGCCGCGCGCGATCATCAGGCCATCGGCCACCTGGAGGATGGCATTCAGGTGGTCAAGGGCGGCGGAGCGTTCAATCTTGGCAATAATAAAGGGGGCATAGCCCCATTGCCTGGCGGTTTCTCTGACCTCGAGAATGTCGGTATGGCTGGTGACAAAGGATTGGCTGATGGCATCCACGCCATTTTTAAGGGCAAACTCCATGCATTCCCGGTCGTGGGCGGTAAAGGCCGAGGTGCCCAGGTCAATGCCGGGCAGATTGAGCCCCTTGCGGGAGCGCAGCTTGCCGCCCATCCGGATTCGGCAGTGCACGTCCGGCCCCTGGACGGAATCAACCACGAGCTGGATAAACCCATCGTCCAGATAGAGGAGGTCGCCGGCCTTGACCACCTGCGGCAGTTCCTGGCAGGTAATGGAGGCCCGGTGCACATCTCCGGTGATCTCTTCCGTGGTCAGGGTGAACATGTCGCCGGATCGCAGCAGAACCGGTTCATCGGCGATGGTGCCGATGCGCATCTTGGGGCCGGGCAGGTCGGCCATGATGGCGATCCGGCAGCCGCAATGGCGGGCCGCCTCGCGGATGCGGGCGATGGTCTCGCCATGGCCGGTATAGGAGCCATGGGAAAAATTAAGGCGGGCAATGTTCATCCCGGCCCGCATCATTGCGATGAGGGTTTCCACCGTGTCGGATGCCGGGCCGATGGTGGCGATGATTTTCGTCTTGTTGGCGGGAAGCTGTGGTGTCATGGTGGACCTCAAGAAAACGGTGGTTGAAATGGGGTAGTGTCCGGGTTCGATTTCGCACTAGGTCCCCTCCTTATTGTAAGGAGGGGTCAGGGGTGGTTCCGGTTCCAATCTGTCCCGGGGGTACGAGGACGAAAGCAGTGGGCAGGATGGGCTTTCTTCCCTGGAAATGGCAGTTGTCCAGGGCAGTGTATCGTATTTTGCAAAAGAGAGAAAGTGTTTCGGATGTTTTCGCCATTTCCTTCCCAGCTTTGGTGTTGCCGTTCCAAAAAAAAACGTAAAAGTGTTGACGATGTTCCGCTGAATGTGCTATAGATGCGCACAATTATTCCCCGGTAGCTCAGCTGGTAGAGCAGGTGACTGTTAATCACCCTGTCGGCGGTTCGAATCCGTCCCGGGGAGCCAGTACTTTCAAGTCCAATTTTCCAATTGGACTTTCTTTTTTTGTGTCGGGGCGTAGCGCAGTCTGGTTAGCGCGCCTGCCTTGGGAGCAGGAGGCCGGAGGTTCGAATCCTCTCGCCCCGACCAGTAAATAAAAGGGGACTACGGTGTTTCCGTAGTCCCCTTTTTTAGTAACTCAAGTTTCTGACTTGGTTTAATTGACTGTAATATGGTTATTATTCCTC
>JACDZF010000031.1 GCA_013426795.1 Desulfocapsa sp.
CCGCGTGGCAGTCCAGGCAGACGGTCTCACCATCTTCAAAGCGGCCGGTATTCTCGGCCATGCCCTCACCGCATTTGGCGCACATCAGGCGATTGAACAGCCGCGCCTGGGCGGGCGGCTCGTAGCCCGGTTCCTTGAAATCAAAGAGCTCATCCAGGGGCGCGCTGAGGATACGCTGCTGCCAGGCCAGGCGATCCATATCTTTCGAAAAAGGCGCCTTAAAGACGGTGCGCAGCTTGCCGCCGCTCTGGCGGCAGAAAAAGCTGAAGGCCATCTTGCCGACGGGTCGTAGGATAAGATTTCCCTTGCCCATGGTGCAGCCGGTGAGGAGCTGCACCGCGTCCACCCCGCAGGCATCGTTTTCGGTGACGCACACCAGCTCCTCGTCTTTTGAAAAATGCAGGTTCAGTTTTTCACGGGCCGCTTGGCAGGCCCGGTAGCCAATGGCCAGGCCCGGACAGGAATGGCCGTGGAATTCAACGCAGCGGTCCCAGTCGTTTTTCGTCGTCATCGGGGTTGTGGTCGTGGTCATGCACATGGTGAGTGTTCTCCTGATCTGATGTTGAATAAATGGTGCTCGTTCTTTGTTTCCTGTTTTTTTATCCGAAAATAATCTGCGAAAGGAACCTGTCCCGTTTATCGAGGTTAGAATTCCAGTGTGGCGCTCAACATGGCCGCGAAGGGCGCCCCCTGATAGTATGTGGCAACCCCGTCTCTGGTATCATCGGAGGCGTTGATCACGGAAACATACTCTTTATCGAAGAGGTTGGTTAAGTCAAGGGCGATTTTCAGGGCTTTTGATTTCATTATCCCGTTCAAGGTATAGGTTAAGCGAAGATCTGCGATGGCATTGGAACCCACTTCACCCTTGTTTTCGGCATCACTGTACCGTTTGCCCTGAAAACGAACCATGGGGATGACCTCAAGGTTGCCGGGATGATAGATGAGACCTGTTTTGACCAGCCACTCGGGAGTGTCCACCACTTGATTTCCATCGGTGTCCAATTGTGCTCCCGCGTATGACAGATCCCCATCATAGGTCATGATGGTCCAGGAAGGATTGACAAAGATCGTAAGGGTGTCGGTGAGGGTGGTATTTATCTCCACATCAAGCCCGTAACCGGTGGCCTCGCCGATATTCTGCTGATAGTTCAATTTGACCCGGGGGTCGTAGATGGTGGTGAGCAGATCCTTGTGCTTGCCGTAATAAATGGTGGAATCAATATCAAATGGGCCGCTGGTATACCGCAAGCCCAGATCAACGGTATCGGACTGTTCGATGCCATAGCCGTCAAACATCTGCTGGAGATTGACTCCCGCCTTCTGGAAGGCGGGTCGGTTGGCATTGTAGAGAGAGACTAAGGGCAGATAGGAATAGGGTCGGATAAAGGTTCGCCCGTAACTTGTATGGGCCTGAAGCTCTTCGTTGATATCATAGCCGGCGGCCAGGGTGGGCAGCCAGATGTCATAATCCTGGGCCTCCCGGTCAAGATCGGTGGCCCGTACCGGGGCATAGCCGGGGCCGGGACCGGTGATGAAGCCGTCGCTGGCCGCGTCTTCAAAGAGGAAGTATTTCAGCCCGGCCTGCCAGTCAAAGGGGCCATGCCCTCCAGCGAGCTTCAGATAGGGGCTGTTCAGATAGGTGGTGCCGCTGGTGCCCATGACCCCCATGCCGCGATAGGAAAGAGTTGAACCGGTGATGGCGTAATTCTCGGTGGAGATATCCATGTCCGAGCTTTCGTAATGATGTCCCAAGGTTGTCTTGATTCCAGAGAGATCAAGAGTTCCTTCGCCGATGACACCGGTTCGGTCTATATCCCTCAGCCGTTTCTGCACCATGCCGCCGTTGGTGGTCACACCTTGAAGGATCTCGGTATCTTCCTTGGAATGGTAGGGTTTCAGGGAAAAATTGAGGCTATCGGTGGCCCGCAGGGTGAGGATGGCGAGCTGATCATCATTTTGATAACTGCCCCGGTTGTAATCGTAAAAATCTTTATCTTTGGCGGCGATACCGGTTCGGGTCGGGTTAAAATCCTTGCTGTAGTTGGCAGACAGGTTCTGAATTTCGGCATAACTGAGAGCCCGGTAGAGATGTTGGTCAAGATCATTATGGTTCACCCAGAGCCTGGCGTTGAGTCGTTGCCCCAGGGATTGGTCCACCCCGATATTGGCATTCTTGCGAGGGCCAAGATCACCGGGGCCGCGCCATTTTTCGGCATCGGTGTAGGAATAGGAGCCGGAAATACGGGTGCTGACCTCTGGAATTTCGCCTGAATCAAAGCGGGCAAAGGTGCGGGTGTAGTCGTTTGAACCAAGCACCTGCTTGAAAAGCAGTCCAGTCTCCTGGTGGGGCCAGTCCGGTTTCAGATTTATGGCGCCACCCCGCGAACCGATGCCGGTGCCGATATCTCCGGGCACCGCCCCCTTATACACGGAGAGCCCCTGCATGTTCTCCAGATCATAGAGATAGTCGCGGGGGCCGATGGGGTTGCCGCCATAGTTGGGAACGCCTTCCACGGTGAGGGAGCCCAGAGAACCTCGGATGCCACGAACACGAACATTGCCCATTTCCGCCGCCAGCCCGTTGCTGTCCGCACTTTCCACATTGATCCCGGGGAGCAGGTTGAGGGCGTTGGAAACACTGGTGTCCGCCCTGGGCCCTTGAATTTCTATGCCTTTGGCGGTTATTTCACTGCCGGTATACACCGTTTCACTGGCCTGCATGATCGGGGTGATGATCCTGTCAGCCGAGACCACGATCTCTGAGATATTTTTCGGCGTCGCTGCCTGTTCCGGTACGGCCTGAGGATCTTGCGCCGCTTTCTCGGCACCGGCTCCAGCTGGACTGACACCGAGCGATGAATGGAACAGCATGGCGGCAAGAAAACACCCTGGTAACACTCCTTTTCCTTGAAACTTCATCCTTTGCTCCTTGTCTGGTGATGAAAGTCATCCCTGTGTCCTTCTTGAAGTCAACCAGGCCTTGTGCCAGTTTTGATGGGACTGCGTTGATCCGCTCGGACCATAAAACTGGTGGATTTCGTTATGGCAAAAAAAAGCCACGAAGACCTTTGGTTCCTCCAGGGAACACAAAAGCCTTCGTGGCTTGAATGACAGACGGCTGTTTTTATGGGGAAATCAGTTCTGAAAACCTCAATCCTGAGTACTTTCTTCCACCTGTTCGATTACTTCTGTAATCAGCTGAATGACCGATATAAACAAATTTCTGCATGAGTAGTCAAGCTGTTTCTAACGAAAACTCAGCTTCCTGGCCATGTTGATCTGCCCCAGTCTATTGTGGGCACATATCGGAAACGAATTGTGCCATGGCAGCGAACAACTTGCCGGAGAGACCAGCTTTTTCCAGATTATTCAGTCATGATAACGACTCTTTCCAAACTATCCGGAGTGATTGTGATCGTGTTTTTCTTCGTCATGACCACTATGATCATGACTGTGCTCCTCCTTTGTATGCTCAGGATGTTCATGCTCATGGCTTCCACATTGTTCATGGTCGTGAACATGACTGTGCCCATGGGCATGGTCATGTCCATGGGGGTGTTCATGCATTTTACCATCATCATGCGTATGCGGATGCCCATGTTCATGATGATGATCATGGGCGTGCTCATGTTTATGTGGGTTTTTTCCATCCATAGCTCGATCCTCCCGCTGAGTTGAATAATGAGCGGACACTATGCCCGCTCTCCAAGGTACTTTTTGCTTCTTGTTTCAATCATAGGACATATCTTTTAAGGCAATGAAAGACAAAAAAACCAATGCTCTTACTTGAAAGCACTTTTCTCTCGCGTTGACAATACCGATGAAGGCCCCCTTTAGTCCCGCATTCCTCTCTCGCCATAACACCTCCCTTTATGCCTTGGCCCGGTTCACCGACAGGATGGCAAAAAGGAAGCAGAGCCCCCCGGCACCAATCAGCACCAGAAAATCAATGCTCTGAACCGGTTCTTGAAATGCTGCCGCCCGAACCGCATGGGAGGCATGGGTAAGAGGCAGCAGCCCCAGAAGCATCTGGCCCCAGTCGGGCAGATGCGATAACGGGAAAAAAGTCCCTCCCAGAAAGGCCATCGGGGTAATAATAAAGTTGGTCAAAAGAGTCTGGTCGGCATGGGACTTGACATGCATGGCGCATCCCACCGCCAGCGAAGCAAAGACAAAGCTGTTGAGAAGCAGGGCAATCCAGAACATGGGTCCATAAAACAGTACCACCCCAAAGCAGGCGCCGAGGACAAGGATCACCAGGCTGGCAAGGAAAGCCCTGGTCATTCCGGCCAAGACCTCTCCCATGACATAGGCCAGGTTGCTGATTGGCGCTGTTTGAAACTCATCAAAGATATGCCAGTAAAACCGGGCAATGTTGATTTCGCTTGCAACCGCGTACGCTTGGGTCATACTGGCCATGGCCGTAAGACCCGGTAGGAGGAACTCCAGATAACTGTGACTGCCCACTTCCACATGTCGGCCAACGGCATAGCCAAAGGCGATCAGGTAGAGGAGGGGGGATACCGACCAGGTTGGAAGGAGCTTGGCCAGTCGGCGCTTTAAAATCAATATCTCTCGTAAATAAACAGCGGTCCAGCCACGGGTCATGATATTTTTCTCCCGGTCATGGCAATAAAGGCGTCTTCCAGATTTACCCGTCTGACAGTGCAACCGTTGGCCCGGTTCAGGACATAGCTCCCAGCCTTTTCACGGGAGTTGAAAAAGGCAGTCTGCAGGCGATTATCATCAAGATAATCCACCGCCCACTGACCGATACCAGATACCAAGTTAGCCGGGCTGTCCTCGGCCACGATCTTGCCGGCATCGAGAAAGGCAACATGGTCAGCCAGGAATTCCGCCTCCTCAATATAATGGGTGGTCAGAAAGATCGTTGCCCCGTCATTTCTGATTTTTTTAATAAACCCCCAAATACTCCGGCGGATGGCCGGATCCAGGCCCACCGTCGGCTCATCCATGAAGAGGATTCGAGGGCTGTGCAGCAAGGCTCTGGATATTAACAGTCTCCGTTTTAACCCGCCGGACAGGGTTTTGATCAGGGATTGCCGCCGATCGCTGAGCTCCATATAGTCGAGCAGTTCTTCAATCTTTCTGCGGATTGTCTTTCTGTCCATATGGTGCAAAAGACCATGGATCAACAAATTCTCTTCCACCGAGAGATCGCTATCCAGATTCGTCTGCTGGGGCACCAGGCCGAACTGTGATTTGGCCTCAAGGGGATTCTTCTCGATATCAAAAGAATTTAGCCGCACCATGCCGCCATCCCTTCGGGTCAGGCTGGTGAGAATGCGGATGGTAGTGGTCTTGCCGGCACCGTTAGGTCCAAGATAGGCATAAATCTCTTTTGCACCCACTGAAAAAGAGACCCCGGACAAGGCCGCCTTGGCACCAAATTTTCGGGTCAGGTCGGTAACGCTTATCATCGTTGCATTTCCTTGATTTTTTTAACGTTATCTCCGATCTCCATCAACGGCTGCCTGCGCATCCGGTGGGGCAGGGCCAGTTCTGCCGCCTCCTCCACGTCACTTCTCCGCACCTGCCTGCGATCATCAAAAGCAGCAAGGGTCTTGGCCGCCTTCATCATGATGATGTCACCCCGATGACCATCGACCCCGACATTAAGACAGAAATCAGCGATGGTGTACAATTCTTCCCGACTAATCGTTACCTCAGGATAAAGACGACGAGCTGCCTCAATCCTATCCACCAGTTCCCGGGAAGGGTCTTTCCACAAAGAAGCAAAGGTTTCCGGAGATTCATCAAAGGCCACCCGCCGCTCCATAACCGTCACCCGGGAGTCGCGATCTGCTATACCCTCAACCCGGACTGAGAGGCCAAAACGATCCAGGAGCTGCGGTCGGAGCTCCCCCTCCTCGGGGTTCATCGTCCCCACCAGAACAAAACGGGACGGATGGGAAAACGAAATGCCTTCCCGTTCGATGGTACTGACCCCCATGGCAGCAGCGTCGAGCAGCACATCCACCACATGATCATCCAACAAATTAACCTCATCGACGTAGAGGATACCCCGATGGGCGGAGGCTAACAGGCCTGGCTCAATGCGCTTTTCACCCTTGCGGATGGCATGTTCCAAATCCATGGTGCCCACCACCCGATCTTCAGTGGCCCCCACCGGCAATTCTACCACCTTGATATGGCGACATACTGCCTCGACCTGTTGCCCGGTGATCCGCCGCTCCCGGCAATTGACATGAAAACAGTCCCGACAGAGATTCAGGCCATCCCCCGGAGCCAGTTGGAAGGGACAGTCTTTCACTACCTCAATTTTTGGCAGGATATCTGCCAAGGCACGAACTGCCGTCGATTTAGCTGTGCCCTTTTCACCGCGGATCAACACTCCGGAGAGGGTGGGATTGATAAGGTTCAGATACAGGGACAGCTTCATTTGTTCCTGACCGACAATGGCAACAAAGGGGTAAATTGTTTGACAACTCATGGGGTGTTGTTCTCCAGATTAAAATTAATTTCAGATTGGAGGCTGAAGGAAAAGCGTCGAAAAACTTGAGACAAGGGTCTCAATATTCCTCCGGGCGTCAGTGATCAGCCCCTTGCTTTCAAACTTCAGCCTTCATAATGTCGATCAATGTATCGGCCTTTAAATCGGCTGTCTGAAAATAGCGGGCATTCAGAGCCTCAGCAATTTTTACAGCCAAACCAAAACGGATCAGGCTCTGCTCCTCGGTGTCCACCAGGATAAAGCGAATCCGTTCTTCACGGGCCAGGCGCCTAGCCAATTCCAGGCACTCATCCATGGGCTTAGCGACACCCAATGCCACATTTGAACGGCCATCGGTGATAATCACAACGATGGGCCGTGAGGTGGGATCCCTCACCAGCTGGCCACGCAGTACCTCATCGGCTTTAACAAGCGCATGATTCAAAGGCGTTCGCCCCCCAACCGGCATCTCAGCAAGGAGACGAGCGGCCATATCAATGGACGAGGTTGGCGGCAAATTAAGACGGGCCTCAGTCTTATTAAAGGAGATCATCGCCACCTTGTCCCGCTTTTGATAGGCATCAAGCAAAAGCGACATGATCGCTCCTTTGGTGGCGGTCATCCGGCCTCGGGCCCCCATGGAACCACTGGCATCCACCACAAAAAGAAGAAAATTACCAATCCGCCGCTCCCGAACCTTCTCCCGGATATCCTCGGGCCGGATAGCGATGGCACAGCTCCCCTGTCCTTGCCGGCTCCGCTGATGTGGGGCTGCGGCCCTGAGCGTCGCGTCCAGAGCCACATCCTTTGTCCCCCGAGCCATGGTACTCTTGACATAGCGGCCCTGCAGGCCGCTGACTCTGCTCCGTGACCTCCGTCCCGAACCACGCCGGAAGACCCGATCTTTCGGCGCGCTAAAAGGCTTGATTTTGAAAGTGGATCCCACCTCAAAGACCGCCTCAAGCGCATTGGGGCTTACCGGCTCGGTTGGTTCCCGACTCTCATCGGGGTTGCCTCCATTGCCGTCGGCATCGTCTTCACCATCTTCCTGATCAAGGCTTGAATCAGGGGGTGGCTGTTGCTCTTCAGGGTTCTCCTGATTCTGCTGTTCTTCTTCCTCCTGCTCTTCTTCGGGAGGATCTTCGTCATGCCGATGGTCATGCTCCTTCTCTTTGGGGGGAGGAGGAGGGGGCGCCTGCTCCCTCCGACGATGGCGCAGGACCAGAGGGGCCACCCGGAGAATATCCGCATCCTCCACCTCAAGCCTCTCCGAGAACGCGGCTAAGGCTCTTGCAGCCTGTTCTATAATCAGATCAGCCCGGTGCCCAGCCACCATGGCCCCGGTACAGAGTTCGCTGATCAGGGCCCGTTGACGACCAGAAATGAACACTCGGGGCAGACGATTCCGGGCTCCGACAATCTTTTGCGCCAGCATAGCCGTTACTTCGGCATATCTTTCAATAAAGAGCGATGGTTCTGTATCAAAGAGTTCTCTCTGTTCCATGGTCGCTACCCGCATTTCCCGATCAGTCTCAGCCTTCACCTCAACACAGATACCAAAACGATCCAGAAACTGAGGACGCAGATCACCCTCCTCCGGATTCATGGTTCCCACCAGGATGAATCGGGATGGATGGGAAAAGGAAACCCCTTCCCGCTCGATCCGGTTTTTTCCGGCTGCTGCCGCCGCCAGTATGACATCCACCAGATGATCATCCAGCAGATTCACCTCATCAACATAGAGGATACCCCGATGGGCCTGGGCCAGGAGCCCTGGTTGGACCGTCCGTTTCCCGTGTTGGGTGGTCTTTTCAAAGTCTACGCCACCTATGACCCGGTCCTCAGTGGCATTCAAAGGGAGGGTAATAACCCTGACCTGCCGACTGACCACACCCCCCTTCCGGTCACACAATCGGCAATCTTTGCAACGCTCTCCAGCCTCTTCCGGAGCGAGGGAAAAGAGACAGCCGGCAAGGGTCTCAATGACAGGCAGCAGAGCCACCAGAGCTCGAACCGCCGTTGACTTGGCGGTACCTTTTTCTCCCCGGATCAACACCCCGCCAACGCCTGGATTGATGGCAATCAGGATCAAGGAAAGCTTCAGTTCCTCCTGACCAATAATGGCCGAAAAGGGATATAACGTCTTACCGCTCATTTCTTGATCCCCAGACCATCCAATATCTTACCCATCTCCGCCTTCCACGCTCCAACATCATCAGGGGTCATAATGTCAACGCTGCCACCCTGAAACTCGCCGGTGACCTCGCCCATGGTGTCCTCAATGGAACCCTCCACTTCAAGATAAGCGTCCTTCAAGCGATCCAAGAGTTCCTGGTCGGGTTTCCAGATCTCACGGCTCTGTGCCTCAAGCAGACGTCGTCCGATCTCTTCCAGCGCCCAGGGGTTAACCTTCTGGAACCACTCACGCATCTCCTTGTTCAGCACAAATGTCTCGCTGATCTCGTCGAAGATCCAGTCGTCAACCTCGCCGGTGGTGGCCGCAAATCCATAAACCCTGCCAATGCGCTTGGAAAGATCGCCCGCTCCTTTATATCCATGCTCCCGCATCCCCTCAATATATTTTGGATTGAGGAGCTTGGCCCGCACCACCCGCCGCATCTCATCGGCAAAATCCGTGACTCCGATCTGGGCCGGGTCACGGGTATCGCCGTAATAGGTACGGGGTTTTTTACCGGACAAGGTCTTGGCGGCAACAGTCATACCACCGTAGTTGCTGAAATAGCCGCAACAGTTGAGGAAATCGCCTTCATCAGAGATATGCTTGTCAAAAGTTACCTCCACCCGCCGGAGATTTTCCACCAGTTCTTTATGGGCCTGAACACCATAAGAGGCATCTCCGGCCCCACCACCATAGGCATAGCCATTCCAGAACAGATAGATATCTGAAAGATCGGCCTCGGTCTTCCAGGCTGAGGCATAAACCGCAAGATTCACCCCGGCCTTGTAAACGCCAGGTTGGGCGCAAAAAATCCGATAGGAGAGCTTACGGAATTCTTCAGGGTCTGCAAGCTCCGCCTGCTGAGCCTGGGCCTGTTCGACGATGTGTTTGCGAATGAGATTGTCCTCCGGTTTTTCATCAAGCATGGCGACGGCTTGCACCGCCTGATCGACATACCTGACCGAATCGGGAAAGCAGTCACGAGTAATCCCTGACACCCGGATATTGAGATCAATACGAGGCCTGCCCAGTTCAGCTGCCGGGACAACCTCGATCCCATCGACCTGGCCGTTAGCCTTCCATTTAGGACGCACGCCCAAAAGATGGAGGATTTGACCAATCTGTTCGCCATCGGCCCGCATAATATCCGAGGCCATCCAGACCATACCCACAGTCTCCGGGCAGCGGCCTTCATCTTTCTGATGACGGGCAATGAGGGCCTCGGCCAGCCGCACCCCTACCCGCCAGGCAGCCTTGGTAGGAATACGGGTGGGATCGACATTATAGAAATTGCGACCGGTGGGCAGGATATCGTAGCGCCCTCGGGAAAGATATCCGGATGGACCAGCCGGGACATGGCCACCGTTCATAGCGTTCAGTAAGGATTCAATTTCGGTGGATGCGCTGATCCGCTGATCGATTTCTTCAACTAAATTGGCAAAACGGTCAAAACGATTGCGAACCCCGGCTGGATCCTGACAATTACCGGCAAGATCAGAAAAGAGATTGGCCCGCGTTTTCCCGGAGAGCAGTCCCCCTATCAATTCCATGGCCTGCCGGTCGGCGGAAAACAGCAGGTCGCCATAGATCTGACCAAATTTTCCCCTGGCGCCAGGAGACTCCAGGGCGCGTAGAATGTCCTCACCCCAGAGATCGAAGATCAGACGCCTGCTGTTGAGCTCATTGTTGCTGTCGAATCGGAGAATCGTGTTAATGGTCTCGGCCCGTTCCTCTCCCTTTCCCGCTCCTGCCGGCGCAGGGATATCGCCGAAGACATGCATGCCGATCCTGGTCTGGCTATTTTTGATCCGCGAGATGGCTTCGTGGCAAAGGGTTACCACCTCGTCAAAAGTTGCAGGGCCTTTTGCCTCGACCTCGTCCGTCAAATGGCCCTTATCCATGGCCTCACGAATCAAGTGCTCCAACTGATGAGCCCGAGCCGGATCAAGGATGGCGGCCCGATGGTGCTCTTCCAGAAGTTCTTCAAGATTTTCCAATTCACCATAGGTGTCGGAAGTGCTCATCACTGCCTGCAGATGGTCCACAAGGGTGGCGTAACTGCGGCGTTTGGCAATCACCCCCTCGGCCGGGTTATCGGCGTTGTAGATATAAAGATGGGGAATGGTGCCCATGGCGATGTCCGGCCAGCAGGCATTGGATAACCCGGCCCCTTTGCCCGGCATCCATTCCAGATTGCCGTGGGTGCCGACATGGATGATCACATCGGCACCGAAAACCTTGTCCATGTAGCGATAGGTGGCTAAATATTGGTGCGGGGGCGGGATGTCCGGGTCGTGCAGGATCTTGCAGACCTGACCGTCACATCGAGCTCCGGCACAGCCTCGCTTGGGCTGCATGATCACATTGACATTGCCGAAGTTCAGCCCGGTGATAACAATCTTGCCGTCGAAGATCATTGCCGGCGGCACCCCGTTCATCTCCGTACCTGGAGGCTCCCCCCAGGCCAACACCAGATCGGCCCTGGTTTTTTCGGGCAGAGCCTTATACCAATCCAGATAGAGGTCATTGTCAAGCAGGGCCAGATGACCGCCTTTTTTAACAATCTCATCCACCGTGGTCCAGCGAAATTCGGCAATGGCCTTCTTGTCCATGATGGTCTGCATCAAGGCCTCACCTGATTCCGGAATGCCATCCAGATGATAACCTGCCTGTTCCATGCGGCGCATGATCCGCACCACAGATTCTCCGGAATCAAGCCCGGCTGCCCCGCCAATACTCGCCTCCAGGCCGGCACATTCATTTTTGTGGAAGACAAAGACTGCCCTTCGCTCGGCCACCGGCTTGGCCGAAAGCCCCACATAACGGGCCACCCGTTCGGCGATATGCTCAACCCGATCACTGATCACCTCCCGCAGTTCATACGAGGTATCGGTTCGCTCATCGGTAAGTTTTTTGCTGCAGGCGATGATAATCGGTTCGATATGGCCTTCGAATTCGGGCATGGCGATGCCGAAGCTTACCTCTGTGACAAGCCCCTGAGGATCTTCTTCCCATTCAGCGATGGACTTACTGTATGAGACCACCGGCTTGAAAACCGGTACATTCAGAGACTTAAAGAAGGCCACACTCTGCGCCGCCACCCCGGTCTCCGAGGTATCACTTTTCGCCTCACGGCCCAGGAAAAAATAATGGAGATTAATCAGCGCCGCGATTCGCGGCTTACCGTCCTGGCCGATAAAAAATTGTTTAGCCGTCTCAATCGGCCCCAGAGAACCGGACTCCCCATCGCTGGTTCCATGGGAAAAGACCGGCAGGACATCAAGGCCTTGGCTTGCAAGGGCCTCAATTAATGCCAACTCAAGGGCACCGTCGGTATTGGTAAAGGTATGGCGGGAAAAAAGCAGCCCAACGGTGGCGGTATGGGACGCTGGATGCACCTCTCGATAAGCCTCAACAGAGTCATAGACCTCTGGCGTCGGTGGATGATAGATTCCCTGCCAGGGCAATGGCACTGGGGCTTCTACAGGAATATCCGGATTGTGCTGATGGGCCAGGAAGCCCAGGAGGCGCCGGGCGTTTTCAACCCCACCCTCGGCAAGATAGCCATAGGCTGCGGCACAGACGGCAAGATCAACGGTGGCGAACCGCCCCCATTCTGCCGGATCAAAGGAGGTGGTGATGATGGTTTTTCCTGCTCCGATTTCGTCAAGTCGGGCATCGATTTCCGCCCAGAAACCATCGGAAGTCCGGTAAAAAAAGAGGATATCCGCCTTCTTCGCCGCAGCGATAAAGGCCTCCAGCCGGTCGCCATCGTTTTCAATCTCCTTATTGGAAAACAGGGTCAACTCAATCTCTCCATCCTGTTGTATGGCGCTGAGAAAGGTGGGCAGATAAGAATTCCACATGATGGAGACAATCTTTATTTTCTTTGATAACATACCGTTTCCTTTAATTATTTTTTAATATCCAATGATGGCTCGCAACTTATTCCGAATATTTTCGAATCAGCCGTGAACCAAAGAAAAAAAAGACAATGGCATAGGCAATGAGAACTGCCAGGGCCAAAAGCCCCTGACTGTCCATGGCACTCTTACGGATCAGAATGTTGGTGTGGGTCAGAGGAAAGATGGCAATGAGCTTTTGGAGGAACTCCGGCATCCGGCTCACCGGAAAAAATGTGCCGCTGAAAAACGACATCGGCATGATCAAAAAGTTATTGTAAGTGGAGGTATCCTCATGCGACTTGGTGATCATGCCGACAATCACCCCCAGGCAGGCAAAGAGGAAACAGTTCAGTATCAGGGTCAGAGCCGGCAGCCAGGAAAGATGGAATTGCGGTGCGACCAGTAAACCAACGGTGATGATCAGGATGGAAGCGAAGAGCCCTTTGGTCATCCCGGCCAGAACCTCGCCAATCATGATGGCAAAGGGATTAATCGGCGCCTGAACCAGCACCTGAAAGGTCTTGAAATAGAGACGATTAAGATTAAGGGCGCTGGCCACCCAGGTGTAGGAGTTGGTCATCGAGCTCATGGCCACCAGGCCCGGGATCAGAAATGTTATATAATCGGTACCCTCAATGGGCATGGAGCGCCCCACTCCAAGACCGAAGGTGATCAGATAAATCACCGGCACCACCATGGCCGAGAAGAGATAGCCAAGCTTGAAGAGCTTCCGCTTGAAAAGCAGCATCTCGCGCAGAAAGATCGGATACCAGCCGTTCATTCTATCTTCTCGCCGGTAAGATTGATAAAGACATCCTCCAGATTGGACCGGCGGATGGTAACGCCATTGGGCAATGCCCTGGCTTTTTCATGGGCCTCTTCCCGAGTACGGCATATGATCTGGATCTGATTACCGTACTCGTCAGGGAAATCAATGACATACTCTCCGATGATTTTCCTGAGATTTTCCGGACTGTCCAGGGCGATCATCCTTCCTGCGACAACAATGCCGATCATATCGCAGAGAGCCTCCGCCTCTTCGATGTAATGGGTGGTCAGCATCACCGTGCGACCGGCTCGCCGGCTTTTTCGAATCACATCCCAAAGCTGTCGGCGGATCTGAGGATCCAGGCCGATGGTCGGTTCATCGAGAAAGAGGACGGTGGGTTCAGTTAACAAGGCGCGGGCGATGAGCAGCCGACGTTGCATGCCACCGGAAAAGTGACTGACGACGGTATCTCTTTTTTCCCAGAGACTTACGACCTCCAGGGCCGCGCTGATTCTTTCCGGCAAATGAACGACCCGATGCAGCATTCCATAAATCATCAGGTTTTCACGGGCGCTCAGTTCCCGATCGAGATTGTTCTCCTGCGGCACCACACCGATACGTTTTTTGATCTCCATTGGCTGTGCGGCCACATCAATACCGTCTATGAGGCATTGCCCGGCGTCAGGCCGGGACAGGGTGGTCAGCATCCTGATGATGGTTGACTTGCCGGCTCCGTTGGGTCCAAGCAGACCGAAAACAGTTCCCGGCGCAAGATGAAAGGAGACTCCGTCAACCACCGTACAGCGATTGTCCGCCGGGCCATACCGCTTGATCAGACCTGACGCCGAAATCACTGCACGCCTCCCAATCTTGCATGAAGGTGGGGACTGACAACCGTGGCTCCATTGACCCGACCGATCACCACCTCGATGCCGTAAACAGCATGCAGGCTCTCCTCAGTGATAACCTCATGTGGCGGACCTTGAGCCACCACTCGGCCTCCATTGATGAGCACCACACTGTCCGAAAAGAGCATGGCTGCGTTGGGATCATGGATGGTCAGCACCGCCGTCACCTGCCGTTCAGCCACAATCTCTCTGATTTTGCGTAACACCAGCACCTGATTGCGAAAGTCCAGATGCGAGGTGGGTTCGTCAAAAAGCATGGCAGGGGCATTTTGGGCCAGGGCGCGAGCAACGAGAACCATCTGCCTCTCGCCGCCGCTGATCTTGGTATAGATCTTGTCACGCAGATGACCGATGCCTACCTCCTCAATGGCCTTTTCCGCTGCCTGCACATCGATTTCCGAAGGAGCTGAAAACAAACCGATATGGGCGGCCCTACCCATAAGCACCGCATCGATGACTGAATAGGGAAAGGGTGGCTCGTGATCCTGGGGAACCACTGCAATAAGTCTGGCCCGCTGCTGATGGCTGTAGTTGAGAATGCTTTTCCCGCCGAAGGCAATCTCTCCCCGCTCAGGTTTCCAGAGACCGGCAATGCACTTGAACAAGGTGGACTTGCCGCAACCGTTAGGCCCAAGGATGGTGGTCAACTGGCCGCGTTTGGCACTCAGATTGATCCCCTTTAAGACCGCATTCGTGGCATGAGGGTGGCGAAATTGGACGTCATTGATGGTGATCATTTTCCCCAACTCTCCCTGCCGCCTTTTTTCATGAGATAGACAAAGAAGGGAGCGCCGCTCAACGCTGTAATGATTCCCACCGGGATATCATAGGTGGTCAAGCTTCTAGCCATGGTGTCGGCAAAGATCATGAACGTGGCACCGGCTGCCATGCTGAGGGGCACCAGGGTTTTATGATCGGGCCCAGTCATCATCCGAACCAGATGGGGAACCATCAGTCCGACCCAGCCTATAATGCCGGAGACCGAAACCGCGAGGCTCACCGCCAGTGTCGAGGCGACCACGAAGATCAAGCGGTCACGTCGGACATTGACACCCAGGAGCTTGGCCTCGTCATCTCCCATGCTGATCACATTAAGACGCCAGCGCATCAGATAGACAGGGCAGAGGGCAAGCAAAATGCCGATACCGGTGAATGAGATGGTGCGCCAGTCCGCCAGGGAAAAACTGCCCATCAGCCAAAAAACGATGTTCTGCAGTTTATGCGGATCAACCAGAAATTTAATAATGGAAGTCAGCGCCGAGAAAAAGGCGGAAATAATTACTCCGGACAGAATCAGCGGCAGGCGGGAGACCTCCCCTTGACACTTGGCTATGTTATAGGCCAGGAGTACTGATGCGATTGAGAAAACAAAGGCTGAAACCTGAATCGGCACGGCGGGGAAAAATCCAATCGACACCGCGCAGCCAAAGGCCGCCCCGGCGGAAAGACCTAAAATAAAAGGATCGACCAGGGGGTTGCGGAAGACCCCCTGCAGGGTCACCCCGGAACCGGAAAGGGCAATACCGACAATACCTGCCAGCAAAACCCGGGGCAGACGGATGTCAAGGATGATTCCCCTCTCGGGCAAATCCGTCATCCCGGAAAGGGGAATAATTTCGTTGACCAGACACTTGAGCACCAGGAGTGGCGAGATCTGGTAGGCGCCGATAAACATGGCGCACCAAGCCATTAAAAAAGGAGAGAGAAGAATGAGCGCATACAGGGTTAATTTGTTTTTCAAGGGGTGGCCTTTGGCTTGTAGGAAATATGGAAGATCTTCCGATAAAAGCTGTCCGCTACAGCAGCGTAATCAATGTCATGATACTCTTCCGGGTAAGCTTTTTTTGCCATCCATAGGGCGGCCAGGGCTATGCGCGGCGACCAGGTGCTCTCCTTGGGCAGCTTATAGACTCGCCCGTCCCGAACAGCACGGATGTGCCGCCACTGGGGATTGTTGAGAATATCCTGTTCGGAATAACCGGCACTGGGCCAGATGAAGATCACCTCCGGATTCCAGATCACGATTTGTTCCAGAGAAACCTGGGTGCTCTGCTGCTGAATGGAACCGGCAAGATTGACTCCACCGATCATGGTCATGATTTCATGATTAATGCCACGGGCACAGGATACCGAGTTTGATTTTCCTCCCAGATAGAGCATCGTCCTTTTATCTTTCTCCGGTCTTTTACTCACCCGCTCCCGGATCATTGAAAATAATGATTCCATCTCATCCGTGACTGTTTTTATCCTGTCCTCCCGCTGAAACACCTGACCGAGCAGCTGCATGACTTTGAAGAGCTCAGCAATACTCTCAGGATAGACAGCGATGACCCGGATTCCCTTTTCCTCCATGAAACGAATGGGCGCCGGATCCCAGGCCCAGGTGATCACCAGGTCGGGTTTCAACTGCATGACCGCCTCGACATTGACATTCGAGCCGCTGCCCACCGACGGATAGCTCTCGATGTCCGGCTTGGCCTGCCGAATAATGTCAACGCCGTAAACATAGCTTGCCACACCCACCACCTTGTCCCAGACATCCATGGCCGGCAAAAGTTCATACATCTGCAGGAAGACCACACGCTCAACCGGCACCGGGATGTCGACGGTGCGGTTCAGCCGGTCGGTGTAGGTCACGGTGGTCCCGGCATGGACCACCGTGTGCATCATCAAGAACAGAATAAAAAAAAGTCGTCGCATGATTCCTGACCCCGATGAACGGGATAAGTGCCTTTCGCAGAATATTTTCTCGTAAAAAGCAAGAAAATATTCTGTAAGTCACTAAAACGTAAGGGTGAGTTCACAGAAAAAAGAACGTCCTGTGCCTGGATAATAGCCGTAGTAGTCTTCGTCAAAAAGATTATCCACCGACCACGAGACCTTGGCTGATTTGTTGACCTGGTAAGAGACCTTGGCATCAACGACAGTATAGGGGTCATAAGAAGTGTAAACACCGCTGACAATATCGGTGTTGGTATCATTGCCGTACCTTTTGCTCACATACCGTCCGATAAGCGATCCCGAGTATGGGCCGTCATTGTATCGGGCACCGGCGTTGAACATCTGTTTAGGGACCTGGAGTAATTCTTTGCCCACAGAACTCGGTTGAGCCGCATTTTCCAGCATCTCTGATTCGGTGTAGGTATAGTTGGTAAAGAGGGTCAGGCCACAGTCAAAACCCTGTTCGGCCTCCAGTTCCACCCCTTGGCTGCTGGCCTTGCCGGCATTGATCTTATCCTGCCTGGTGCTACTGATCGTTTTTGCATAGATCATGTCCTTCATCTCATTTTCAAAATATGTAGCTTTGACCTTCATCCTTGGCCACAGGCCCTGCTCAACCCCGGCTTCCCAGGAGGTGACCGTTTCAGGGGTGAGGTCAGGGTTAGCATTATAGGTAACTCCGGTGGATGAAACCCAGGTCCGGTAGAGGTCATAAACACTTGGGGCCCGGAAGGCCTTGCCAAGGGAGGTTCTGAGGGTGGTCGCATCAAGGGGCTTGTAGACCAATGCGGCCTTGGGACTAAAGGCAGAATCGTCCTTGCTGGCAAACGTTTTTGGATATCCAACCGCGCCGACACTGTTCGCATAACCATCGAAGCCTTTCCACCAGTCTTCGCGGGCTCCAAGGTAGGCGGTCAGGTTATTGAGGATGGCAATTTCGTCCTGAAGATAAAAGGAGTAGGTACGGTCTTTGCCTCCGGCCTCGTATGTCAGGGCACCCGTCGAATCCTCATCATGCCAGTTGGTAAGGTTATGCTCCTGATTGTCTGCCTCGTTCGCACGATAGCCCCCTCCCACAGTCACAAGCTGAATTTCCCCGGCTGGAATGGTGAATTGCAGATCCCCGGAAACGGTTGACCCCGGTGTTTCGCTGAGCACACCTGGGCCACCGGCCCTGGTGGTGGATGCCGTACTTCCCTTGGTGACGTACCAGTTTTTCTCGACATCAAGATAACCAAGGGTCATCTTGGCCAGTACTTTGGAAAATTCGGTCTCAAAATTGGCATTGTAAATATTCTGTATCTTTTCGCCATCCCCTGCAAGGAAGGTATTTTCCCGCACTATGGAGGTGCCCGTACCATAACTCCAAACCTGGTTACCAGCTGCATTCCGTAAATAGCTGTGGGGATCTTCGTACTCGTATTTATAACGACTGCGCATAAATGTTACGCCTGTCTTCGTCTGCGTGGATAGATCCAAAGCCCCTTTCAAGGTGAGCTGGTCATCCCTCCAGGTGTTATCACCACTGTCACCAATCCAGTAGCGCCTTGCACCGGTCGTATCGGTGGTCGGTATTGCGCCGCTGAGTCCGCTTGTGGCCGGATTTCTGCTCTGGATATTTAAACCGGTGGCATAGCCGTTGGTCTCTTTATATTCGTAACTACCGAGGAAACTCAGTTTATCATACACCTTATCGCCATAGGAAAAATAAACCTTGGACAGATCATCCAGGCCATCCCCCCGTTCCCAGGCAGATCCGTAGCCGGTTTTCAGAATTATCTCCTGCTTTTTCGGCATCCGGGTGAGGATGTTGACAACCCCACCCATGGCGTTCCCCCCGTAAAGACTGGACCCGACCCCTTTTACTACCTCAATCTGCTCTATATTCTCTATCGACTGCAATTGATAAGTGACTCCGCCCGTATAGCCGTCGTTTAATGGCATGCCATCGAGCAGGAACAGCACTCGCTTGTCGTAGCTCAAACCTCGCATGGAGACTGAAGATGTGGTTCCCATCAGGCCCTTGCCCTTACTGTCGACGTAAACGCCGACAGTCGTGTTCAGTGTTTCGTCGAGACTTTTGATATTACGATCTTGAATATCCTGTCTGGTCACCACGGAGATGCTGCCCGGGGCATTGGTAACTGTCTTCTCAGTTCTGGTGGCGGTAACAACCACTGGCTCAAGACGACTGACTGCCTCTCTGTTCACATCAGTATCCCCGGCAATGGCGTTAAGCGGATTCACCAATCCGATGACGCATGCCGCCAGCAATACTTTTTTCTCTGTTCGTAAAACATTCATAACGATCCGCTTCTCCTTTTTTAGATGTATGATTCAGGATATCTCCTCTCTTCCCTTCCTTCCAAAATTTCACTCAAACCTCTGCTGGTTTAGAATTTCATCTGCACCCCGACGGAACACACAATTCCTTCATTGGGGTAGCCTATATGGTTTTCGTAGGCCGTATCGAAGAGATTATCCACCTTCAGGTAACCGTCAGGGGACATCCCGGCCAGCTTAAAGGGTTGGATCAGCTTCGTGTCGACGACGACAAAGTCATCCAGCCTCTGGGTCAAGAGATTCTCCATCTGACTATAACGACTGCCTTCGTAGCGAATGCTGCCTTCCAGCCGGGTCTTGTATTCGGAGAGGGTATAGCGCAAGGTTTCCTTCAGTTTGATCGATGGGGTGTAGGGGAGTTTTTTGCCGGTATCCCGATTCTCCGAATCCTGAACGGTGAGTGATGTTTCAGAGCCCAAACCGACATCCCAAAGATACTTTCCGATGAACTCCACCCCTTGACGCACGGCGCTGTCCAGATTTGTCGGCCGATAAATCAGATCAGCGCCCCGTTGATAGGTGATCAGATCTGAGGTGTCGGATCTAAAAATGGTCATCTGGAGCAACCGGTTTTTGGCAAAGGTGTACTCGATCCCAAGGTCATAAGACCAGACCCGTTCCTCCTCAAGATCGGGATTGCCTCTGGTCTGGTCGATGGAGCCGTGGGTTGACTGGTAGAGCTGCTCAAAAGTGGGGACATTGACGGCATAGCCGCCTTTAATCTTGCAAAGAACCATCTTTGAGACTGCCCAGCCGACCCCGGTGAGAAGACCGGGATTGAACCCAAAGTCATTGGTCAGATCACCACGCAGACCAAAAGTCGGGGTAAAATCACCAAAACGGCGATCATACTGACTGTTGACTCCATTGCGGAAGCGGTGCTGATCACCGGCCAGACTCTGGTCATAAGCATCCCATTCAGAGAGCACCCCCACCCGCAAATCTGCACCACCACCATCCTCCGACCAGGTTGTATCGGCCTTAACCCCAACTTTTCGATCATCGACGGTGGAAAGAACACCGGACTGAGCATGATCATCCAGGGAAGTAAAATCAGTATAAAGGGTTGCATCAAGGGAGCCGATTTCGCAGAGCGCTCCTTTATATTTTGTGTCCAACGAGAACTTTTTATAGTCCTGCCGTGCTTCGGGTGTGAGATTGTCAGTGGGGCCGGGTGAACCGAATTCGGCCTGATAGTAGCGACCATTAACATCATAGCTGCTGCCGTCACTGCCTCCCCGGTTCCAGTTCATTGCCAGAGACCCGTCCGTTCTATCGCTGTTTTCCCGCTTTCCATCCCGATGCTTGCCTGTGGCCGACACCAGAGCGTTACCATCGAAAAGGGGTAATTGCTGACTCAGGCTGCCCTCAGCCAAGCCATAAGAGCCGCCGCCGATTTTGGCGTTGGAGCTGATTTTCTGCTTGTCCTCTTTCTTTTCCGGCGATCGGGTGACAATATTGATGGCGCCATCGCTGCCTCCAGGCCCAAGCCACACCGGCACGGGCGGTTTGAACAGAGAAACCGATTCAATGATATCGACCGGAATGGAGCTCAAGTCCTGACTGCCGTACTGATTGGAGTTGAGCGGCCTTCCATTTAGCAGCACAAGGACACCACTCGAACGTCCTGATCCACGAATGGAAATACGTGACCCGATCCCCGATGAGCTGTACACCTCCACCCCGGGCATGATTTTGAGTATTTCTTCCATGCTGGATAAATTCCGCTCGACAATCTCTTGACGCTGCACGACCTTGATATCCTGGGGATGATTTTTGACGTACTCCTCAATTTTTTCAGCAGTGATCACCACCTCACTCAAGACTACGCCCTCATTACTGGTTTTTTCTTCTCCAGCAGAAGCTGTTTCAGACGGGACAGTCAGCAATAGCAGAGCCTGAATGATGAACCAAAAACGGAATGGAATCATTTTTCTCGCAGTGCATTTTGAAGGCTTTATCATGCAGTTGAATATTGCAAATTCTAGTCATTTTGGACTTCGGCGTTTCTCATCAAGGGGAACTGCTGGGTCTTGTACCAATTTGCCGAGCTTTTCCTTGATATCCCAGCAAGGACCACCAGGCTTGATCATACCTCTCCCGAGGCAAGACTATGCCACGATGGTTCCAAACCGGCACACTCAGGGCAGCAGATACGGCCATCCAAATCGAGCCGAATGGCGGAACCTGCCTGTCGGCACCAAGGACACGCAGACATAGAGTGACCTTCAGTTGTAATCAGTCGCCGACAGCGAATCTGGGTCAGAGAGCAAAGGCGCATAATGTCCGCGTTGATGATGTTTTGCACCATAGCGTTTACGCCTACCTGATAGTGCAGCCTGACGTCGAGATTGCCAGATTTCAAACATTCTTCCAGTGACCGCAGTGCCTGCGCCGGAAAAATTTGGTTTCTGATACAAACGACCTTGAGGGCGGTGGCAGTGGGCTCGTGATAAAAAAGCATATCCCAGGGCCGACTCCCCAACGGTTTTGTCACCAGACCAGGTTCCGGGTAGCGGGCCTGACGCTGCAGGGCAGCAATGGTAGAATCATGCCCGATGGCGGCAATCCGTACTTGCTCCAATCCATCAAAAAATTCATGGGCGTAACGACCAATTCGCCAGCCAATTGCCAGCTCCGGACTCACATAACTCTCTTTCCAGGCCAGGATTGCGAGATCAAGGGGTAGAAGCATGGTTGTCTCCCTAACGTTCAGGTTTCGCTCAGGTACAGTGCCAGGACAAAAAAAAAGCCACGAAGGCCTTGGTTCTGTTCGAATTAGACAGAATCAAAGCCTTCGTGGCTTAAAGATTATAACTACCAGGGATTTCAATCCCAAATATATATAACGGGCTTACCTTGAAAAAATTACTTCAGTAATTTCAAAACTTTATAAGCAAAAAATGGTGTCCTGAAGAAGTCCAGACAACTTTACATAACTAATTTCTTTGCTCAATCTTCGTGTGTTGCGCTTGCAGCGCAGACTCTTCGCTCAATGTGCAATACACCTGCACCAAAAAAGTATGCCTTGCAGGAAAACGCATTTTCTCTTGGGGCCGGTACCCTATTCTTCAAAGATAATCCGGTGATCCACCAGGTTCATCAGCTTGATGCGGGCATGGATGATCTTCTGATCTCCAAAGATCCCCACCAGGCGGAAGACATTCTCGCCCTGGGGCTCAATGATGTCCACTGATTCCATAAGCAGTTGTTCTTCGCCGTCTTTACTCAGGTACGCGCTTGCTTCACACATGATTGATGACCTCTTTCAGTTTTCCAGCGATTAATGCCTGCACCAGACGGGGCAGGGGCTCTTTGGTCACCCCC
>JACDZF010000298.1 GCA_013426795.1 Desulfocapsa sp.
GGTGGAACTGACCGACTTTTCCGTTTTTTACGCTCAGGACTCCATCGCCCAGGCCGAGGCGACCCTGAAGAACAAGGGCAGCAAAATCGTGGTGGAACGCGGCCAGATCGTCAAGGTGAGCAAGGATAAGGACGGCATCGTCAGCCGTGAGCAGCTCACCCGCCACTGGACCGACTGGATTGATTACTGGTCGGTGGATTTTGATTTTGAGAGCAAGCGCGAGATCATCCGCGTCCAGGATGCGGAAACCGGGGAGATTCAGGAACAATGGAGCGGCGACTATATCTTTGAAAACGAGTGGCAGTCATTCCGCACCAAAAAAGACCGCTCGCTGGAGCTGACCAGCGTGGCCCAGGAATGCCGCCCCGGACGCCGCAAGATCGCGGTCAAGGTGGTGGACATCTTCGGCAACGACACCACGACCATTATCGAGGTGCAGGTGTGAGGCCGAGCCTGCCCGAGATTCGGCATACACATCCCGGTTTCAATGCCTTGGTGCGTCTGGCGGCGGAAACGCAGGCCTGCTTTCTTGAAGAAATTGATATCGATATGAGCCGGGTTTCCTGGTTTGACGCCGATATGTGTGCTGCATTTGGGGCGATTCTCTACCGTTTGGGTGAAACTCTGAACACGGTCAAACTGTCCAATATCCGTCCCGGAGTTGAAAGTATCCTGTCGAAAAACGGTTTTTTAAGTCATTATGGCGGGGAAAAGATCCCGGACCGCTGGGGGACGACCATTCCCTATCAGCGTTTTGATGTCAAGGATGACCGGTATTTTGCCGACTACATCGAGCATGAGTTGATGAACCGTTCAGAAATTCCGGTTATGTCGCTGGGATTGCAAAAGAAATTCCGCGAAAGCATTTTTGAGATATTCAGTAATGCGGTGTTGCATTCGCGCACAGAAATGGGGATTTTTAGTTGCGGACAGTTCTTTCCAAAACGGAATCGGCTTGATTTTTCAGTGGCCGATCTGGGGGTTGGCATCCGGCGGAACATCAGGGATAATACCGGGTTGAACCTGTCTTCGATAGAGGCAATCAACTGGGCGACACATGGTCGCAATACTACCAAACGTGGATCGGTGCCAGGCGGGTTGGGGCTCAAACTGCTCGGTGAATTTATAGATCTGAATGGAGGCTGCATCCAGATCGTTTCTGATACGGGCTATTGGCGGCGGGAAAATGGTACGACCCATAGTATGTTGTTTAATCATCCCTTTCCCGGTACTGTGGTTAGCTTGGAAATCAATACGGCTGATACCAATTCATACATTCTGGCCTCCGAGCTCAGGCCGGAAGACATTTTTTAAGGTGCTAGTATGCAAAAAAACATGACTCTATCGATATTTACAGTGGTGGGCAGCCCTTTGTGCGTTGCATCAGGTGATGGCCAGAAGGTGTATGAGCGCCTATCCGCAGCCCTTAAGGAAGGCCGGTGTGTGATACTCTCTTTTCACAACATCTCCACTCTGACTTCGGCGTTCTTGAATGCTGCTGTAGGGCAATTGTATGGGAAGTTCAGCGAAGAGCAGATTCGCGCCTTGCTCAAGGTGCAGGACATGCAGCCTGATGACCTGGCGCTGTTGAAACGTGTGGTTGAAACGGCCAAACAGTATTTTAAAGACCCGGATAGATTTAATCAGACATTACGGGATACGTTGGGGGATGATGATGCCGCATAATACCCTTGATGTAACTAGTTACAATTTTACGCAGAACGATGAATTGTTACTGGATACCAATGTTTGGTTGTTTGTTTATGGCCCGCAAAAACCGAGGAATCCTAAGGTCGAGACCTATTCTCAGGCGCTCGCCAAAATTCTTGACGCGCAATGTTCTATTTATATTGACGTGTTGATAGTTTCGGAATTCATTAACGCTTATGCCAGATTAAAATGGCAGTTGGTCGCTCCGCATATAAAAGTGTTCAAAGTGTTTCGTAAAAGTGAGGAGTTCAAGGCCGTTGCGCAGGATATTGCCGCTGATGTCAGGCGTGTGTTGAAACATTGCTCGCGTGTAGAAAATGGCTTTGAGACCTCGGAAATAGAAGGGTTAATGACGGAATATGCGGCAGGGGAATATGATTTTAATGACCAGATTATCGTGGAGTTGTGTCAAAGAAAAGGGTTTAAATTAGT
>JACDZF010000032.1 GCA_013426795.1 Desulfocapsa sp.
TAACCCCGATGAACGGGATACGAGCTTTTCGCAGATTCTATTCTTGCAAAAAAAACAAGAATAGAATCTGTAAGAAACTAAGGAACTCAACACTTCAAGGAGATTACCCGGCATGACAACAGAAGAGATTTCAAAATCAATGAGAGAGGAATTGCAGGCCATCATGAATCATGCCCATGCCCTCGTGGATGCCACGTCGGGAGAGCTTGACAACGGGATAAAAGCTGCCCGGGCTGCCCTCAAGGAACGTCTGGACTCATGCCCGGCCGACTTTGCCGAGATTGAAACCAAAATTCTCGACAAGGTTCAGGCTGCCGATGAGTTTATCCATGTGAAACCATACTACGCCATCGGCGGTACTTTTATCGGCGGGCTGCTTATGGGCTGGTTTATGGCCAGGAAATAGCATGGAGACGAAACAATTACTTTTTTCGGGATTCACAGGGTTTGCCGGCCGGTTCAGCGGGGTGGTCGTCCAGATCCTCCAGGACCGTCTTGAGCTTCTGGCCCTGGAGCTGCGCGAGGCTAAAATTCATTTAGTTCAGGCATTACTTCTGGCCTGCATGGCGGTGGTCTTCTCCCTCCTCGGGCTCCTGCTGCTGGTTCTGGCCGGGCTCTCCGTCTTACCCCCGGAATGGCGTCTGCTCGGACTTGCCCTGGCGGCAGCGGTGAGCATCCTGGCGGGGGTGGTCGTGTTTATGGTCCTGTGCCGCCATCTTGAGCAAAAACCGCTGGCCTTTGACCAGAGTCTGGCTGAACTGAAAAAGGATATGCAATGTTTCTCGACCAGAAATTAAGGAACATCCAGAAGAGAAAAAACAACCTGATGGTGTGTTGTGATCTGCGCCGCCGCTTGGTCCATATCGAGTTGGAGGGTTTCTTCCTCGGCTTGCGGAGCACGTTGAGCAACCTGACCATGGGGGTGGTGATGGTCAAAGAAGTTTTCCGCTATTGGCACCAGTACAAAAATCGCGGTTAGACCGCTGATCCGGTCCATACCTAAGGAAAACAAAAAAAGGCAGCTTATGGAATTGACACAATGAACAGAATACTCTTCCGGACCATGCTCTTAGCGCTTGTATTTCTGGCTCCGCTGCCGGTGAAGGCGGATGTGGCTGTGGGGATTCATATCTCTTCGCCGCAACCCATGCTGTTTGCGGGGCCGCCGGAGATGGTCGTGCTGCCGGAGACGAATGTCTATGTCGTCCCTGCCATGGAAGAGGAGATATTCTTCTCCGATGGCTGGTGGTGGCGTCCCTGGCAAGGACGCTGGTATCGCTCACGCGATTATCGTTCGGGCTGGAGCCATTATTCCCATATCCCTTCATTTTATGCCTCGATCCCCTCAAACTGGAGAAGGGACTATCGTGAGCATCGCTGGCGCGGGCATCAATGGAATTACCAGCATATCCCCCAGCACCATGTCCAGCAGAACTGGCAGGCATGGAAAAAGAGCAGGTACTGGGAGAAACATAAGTCCTGGGACGTTGAAGGTTTCCATCGTCCACAACCCCGACCGCAGCGAGAGACCATTCAGCAGCCGGGCCGGCACCGCGAAATAAATCAGCAGCCCCGGCAATTTCGGGAAGGTGATCAACGGCTAAATCCTCGGACGGAACCAAAAAATCGTGCCATGGATGATGGGCAGCGGGGATTCCGGCCGCAGGAAAGGAATTCAGGAGAAGAGAAAAACCACCATGGAAGAGATGGCAGGTAAATCCTGCCCAGGGAGAATCATATGAGAACAACCACAATTCTTGCCATTCTGCTTATTGCCCTGGGCCTGGTGGCCTTTGGCTATCAGGGAATCACCTACACCTCAAAAGAAAAGGTCGTTGATCTCGGCGCCCTGCAAGTGACGGCAGAGACCAGAAAAACGCTGCCCTTACCGCCCATTGTGGGGGTGATTGCCCTCGTGGGTGGCATTGCCTTGCTGGTTCTGGGACAGAAAAAGGGCTGAACTCCCTGAACCGGTGCTCTCTGCCCCCTGGCCACTGACACTGTTCCGTGCCATGGCGGCCGGTGAGCTTCCGCATCAGGTCTTCAGCGTCAGTTATGGAGTGCCTTGCAGAATATCTTCCTGTCTTGAAAATGAAAGAATCTGCAAGGCTGGTATCCCCTTTATTTCGGTTCGTCGAGGCCATCAATCATGGGAGATGCAATGAGAATCAAAGGTATGGGGTCGACACCTCACCCGCAGGGCGTTGCCTTCCGGGTATGGGCACCCCATGCCCGGAAGGTTTCCGTTATCGGGTCGTTCAACGACTGGGATGGGACCAGGGCTGCCATGCAGGCTGAGGAGAATGGTTGCTGGTATGTCACTGTGGCCGAGGCCACTATCGGTGATCAGTATCGATTTCTCCTCTCCACCCCCGATGGCGAGTTCAGCCGCCTGGACCCCTATGCCCGTGAAGTGAGCAGCTCCGTGGGCAACGCCATGGTTCACGATCCGGACTTTGACTGGCAGGGGGATGATTTTCAACTGGCGCCATGGAACGAACTGGTCATCTATGAGCTCCATGTGGGAACCTTCAACGACCAGGATGATGCCAATCATCCTGGGAAGTTTTCCAAGGTGGCGGCCCGTCTCGGACATCTGAAAAAACTGGGAATCAACGCGATCCAGATCATGCCGGTGGGGGAGTTTGCCGGAGAGCGGTCATGGGGTTACAATCCCGCCCAGATCTTCTCCGTGGAGCGTGCCTACGGCGGCCCGCTCGCCTTCAAACAGTTTGTCAGGCGTGCCCACCAGGAGGGAATCGCAGTGATTCTCGATGTTGTGTACAACCACCTGGGCCCGGATGATCTGGATCTTTGGCAGTTTGACGGCTGGAGCGAGAACAATCGCGGCGGCATCTATTTCTACAACGATGACCGGGCCAGGACACCGTGGGGGGAAACCCGTCCCGATTACGGACGGGGCGAGGTTCGTCAATATCTCCTCGATAACGTCCTGATGTGGCTGGAGGAGTATCACGTTGACGGTATTCGTTTCGACTGCACCCAATTTATCCGCACCATTGATGGCGCCGACGCCCATGATCTGCCCGATGGCTGGAGCCTGCTCCAGTGGATCAACGAGCAGGTCGCGCAGAAATTTCCGGGCCGGATCACCATTGCCGAGGATCTGCAGAACAACAGGTGGCTCACCAGGGATGTGGGTGCCGGTGGTGCCGGGTTCGGCTCGCAGTGGGACGCCATGTTTGTCCACC
Source organism: Desulfocapsa sp. (assembly GCA_013426795.1). Lineage (GTDB taxonomy): Bacteria > Desulfobacterota > Desulfobulbia > Desulfobulbales > Desulfocapsaceae > UBA2270. Next base: position 3,213 of record JACDZF010000032.1, read on the forward strand.
CCATCCGTCGGGCGGTGATCACCCCCGATGATCAGGAGCGCTCCCTTGTCGCCATCCGTGACGCCATCTGCTACCGCTATAATGATGATGCCTTCGACCGGGTCATCTACAGTGAATCCCACGACGAGGTGGCCAACGGCAAGGCCCGGGTGCCCCAGGAGATCAGCCCGCAGGACCCCAAAGACTGGTATGCCAAAAAACGCTCCATGCTGGCCGCCGCCATGGTTTTCACCGCTCCCGGAATTCCCATGATCTTTCAGGGACAGGAATTCCTCGAGGGAGGGTGGTTTCGCGATACGGTACCCCTTGATTGGGATCAGCGCGATGAGTTTCGCGGCATTGTCCTCTTCTATCGAGATCTTATCCGGTTGCGCCGGAACCGCGCGGGCTTGACTCGCGGTCTCTGCGGGCAGTCCACCCAGGTGTATCATCTCAACGAAGGGCGCAAGGTTCTCGCCTTCCACCGCTGGGATCAGGGTGGGCCGGGGGATGATGTCGTGGTCGTGGTCAATTTTCTCCATGAACAGCAGGACGGCTACCGTATCGGTTTTCCGGCCCCGGGAACCTGGCGGCTCCGGCTGAACAGCGACTGGCAGGGGTACAATGGTGATTTGAGCAATCATCCCAGTACCGATGTCCTGGCCGAGGCAGGGAACTGGGACGGGCTTCCCTGGCAGGCAAAGGTTGCCATTGGCCCCTACAGTGTCCTGATTTATTCACAAGAGCCCAAGAAGGAATAAAAAAATGAACAACTATCTGATTGCCAACTGGAAGTGCAACAAAGGGATTGAAGAGGCGCAGCGCTGGTTTGATGTTTTTGCCAAGCGGTATCGTCCGGTGCAGGGGCTGACCATTATTATCGCCCCCTCCTTTATCAGCCTGCCCTCCCTCTCCCACACCATAAAGACCATGGGTCTGGAAAATGTGTCCCTTGCCGCCCAGGATATTTCCCCCTTTCCCAAGGGTTCCTATACCGGGGCGGTGGCCGCCGACATGGTCAAGTATTTTGCTGATTATGTGATCCTTGGTCACTGGGAACGACGGGTTTATTTCCATGAAACAGAGGCTGATATTACCAGAAAGATGGGGGAAGCGATGGACGCCGGCCTGATTCCCATTATGTGCGTGGATCTCCCCTACGCCGCATCTCAGATCCTGCCCCTCAATGACAACGACGGCAAGGAGATGATTATTGCCTTTGGTCCGATGGAGGCCACCACCAGCAGGGTTCCCGAACCGCCCATAAAGGCTGCTGAAACCGCCCGCTCCCTTGCCCGCAATCTTTATGGCAAAGCGGTTGTCTATGGTGGTTCCCTGGAACCTGAGAATGTGAAAGACTACATCGGTCTGCCGGAACTCGCGGGACTTATGGTCGGCCAGGCCAGCCTCGATGTGGATTCCTTTCTTGATATCTCCGAACAGATGGCACAGGCCGTGCAAAACAAAAATGTTCTCCACAAAGGCGATATCTGATCTGACTGCCTGGAAACTTGCAGGGAGGTCATCAATGCATCCGGAACTGCTTCCCAATGTTCCTTCTCCGGGTTTTTACCGGCACGTGAAATTCATCATTGCCGGGTACCCTGAAAATTGAGTGAACCAAGGACGAAAGAGTGGGCGTTGGCATTCTCATCGGGTATTTCGCACAACAGGACCAGGCTCGGAAGGCACTCCAAAAACTCAGTGAGCATGGTTTCCACCGCGCCGCCCTTGCCTCGAAGGATGCCGACGGAACTGTCCATACCGGCAGTCTCTTTATTCAGCGGCTTCCGATCAAGGTAGCCCTGGCGGTCTGCCTGTTCGGAGTGATCGCGGGATTGGCGCCTTTTATCCTCCTGGTGCTGAAATTGTTCCCCCTGTGGAGTGCTGCCACATCCCGGGGGGTGATTGCCGCCGGTGCCGCCATCGGCCTGGTGCTGGCCCTCCTCTGGTTTCGTCGTCTTTTGCAGAATGCCGATCCCGATGATATCCGGGATCATTGCCGCTGGCTCCTGCCCGGGGAATACGTCCTTATCCTGCGGGCTCCGGTGTCGTCTTTGCAGGTTCCGGTGATCCTGCTCCGGGAAATCGGGGATACCCCTCCCGCCCTGTTCGTCCTCTATCCCCGGCTTGACCGACGCGGGCAGGAACGGCCGACCACGGTCATGCTCTCCCCGTCGGAGATTCTCGAACATACCCGGCGCCACGCCAGGGAGGAGCGGGTGGATCCCGCCCAGCAACACACCAGCGAACTGCTGGCTCGTCTCAAACAGTCGCGAAAATGGGTCCGTCAGGTCTGCGCCGATCTCACCGTTGCCAGCAATCTCGAACAAAAAAACACGGCAGCGGCGGACTGGATTCTTGATAACGAATATGTCCTGGAAGGCAACGTCCGCGATATTCTTCTCAACCTGCCGCGTCATTTTTACCAGCAGTTACCCCTCCTCTCCACCAATCCCTATTACGGGCTGCCCTGCATCTATGGTCTCGCCAAAGATCTCGTCGCCCATACCGAGATGCGCCTGGATCGGGAAAATATCCTGGCCTTTATCGAGGTCTATCAATCGGCCCGCACCCTGACCAGCGGCGAACTCTGGGCACTGCCCCAGATGATGCGGCTGGCCCTCATCGAAAGCATTCAGAGCCTGGCGGTGATTGCCCTGGACGACCTGCGTGAACGTCAGCTCGCCGGCTTCTGGGCCAACCGGTTGATTGCTGCCAGCCGCCGCGACCCCAATCAACTCTTTTCCATCCTCGCGGAACTTGCCCGGACGGGACCCCAGCCCAGTGCCTATTTCGGGGTTCAACTGGTGGGCCAGCTCTACGACGAGGCAACGGCCCTCAGTCAGGTGCAGAGCTGGCTGGAGCGAACCCTCAAGATTCCCATCTACGACCTCAATCTCCAGGAACAAAACCGCCAAACCAGGGAGCAGTTATCCTGCGGCAACGCCTTCACCAGCCTGCGCCAGCTCGGCCTGCTGGACTGGCGGGAGATCTTCGAGCAGACGAGCCGGGTGGAGCAGTTGCTGCGCCTTGATCCTGCCGGAGTCTATCCGCACATGGATTTTGCCACCCGCGATCAGTGCCGCCGGGCCATTGAAGAGCTCGCCAAGGGGTCAGCGCGCACCGAAGTGGAGGTCGCGGAGCGGGTGAATATCCTGGCCACCGAGGCTGGAGGGATCTCAGAGGGCGAGGAGTACCGGAATCATGTCGGGGCCTGGCTGGTGGGAGAAGGAAGGGTGGCCCTGGCCCGGCTGCTGGACTGCCGCGAGACCCTGAGCCATCGTCTGCTGCAATGGATTTTCCGCCATCACAGCAGCATCTATCTCCTGAGTATCGGCACCATCACCACCCTGCTGGTGGGGATGCTCCTCACCCTCTTGCCCCTGGGGTTCCCGTCCTCGCCCCTCGCTGGTCTGGGCCTGGGACTGCTCCTGTTGATTCCGGTCAGCCAGCTGGCAATGGAAATGGTCAATTACCTGATCACCCGCCTGCTGCCGACCCGGGCCCTGGCCAAGATGGATTTTGAGGAGTCGGGGATTCCCGACGCCTTCCGCACCCTGGTGGTGGTGCCGATGATGCTGGTGAGTGGCGAGGCCATCCGGGATGAGGTGGAGAAACTGGAAATCCGCTTTCTCGCCAACAAGGAAGACAACCTGCTCTTTTCCCTCTTCGCCGACTATACCGATGCCCAGAGCCTCTCCCTCCCCGAAGACAGCGGGCTGCTCCAGATCGCCCGCGACTGCGTGGCAGAACTCAACGTGCGCCATGGCGACGAACGATTCCTCCTTTTCCATCGCGATCGTGTCTGGTGCGAGTCCGAACAGCATTTCATCGGCTGGGAACGCAAACGGGGTAAACTGGAAGAACTCAACCGCCTCATCGACGGCACCCGCCCGGAGCAGGTCCCCGGCCTGGTGGTGGTGGGGGATGGGGAGCGGCTGGCGGATGTGCGTTTCATCATCACCCTGGACAGCGACACCCAGTTGCCCAACTCCACCGCCCGGAGGATGATCGAAACCCTGGCCCATCCCCTCAATCAGCCCCGCTTCGATGGCACCGGCCGGGTCACAGCCGGGTACACCCTGATCCAGCCCCGGGTCAGCCCGACCCTGGCGAGCACCAGCGTGTCGCTGTTCAGCCGCCTTTTTGCCGACGCGGTGGGCATTGATCCCTATTCCCAGGCGGTGTCCGATGTCTATCAGGATCTCAGCGGTGAAGGCACCTATCACGGCAAGGGGATCTATGATGTGCGCGCCTTCAGCCGGGTGCTGTCAGGACGCTTCCCGGAAGAGAGGATTTTAAGCCATGACCTGATCGAAGGGGCCTATGTCCGGGTGGGCCTGGCCAGCGACATCGAGCTTTTCGATGACTTCCCTCAGGGCTACCAGAGTTACAGCAAACGGGCCCATCGCTGGATTCGCGGCGACTGGCAGATCGCGGCCTGGATTTTTGGCCGTGTCCCCACCGCCAATGGCGGCGCTGATACCCAAGCCAATCCCCTCTCCCTGCTCAACCGCTGGAAGATCCTTGATAACCTGCGCCGCAGCCTGCTGCCCGCCACCAGCCTGGCCCTGCTCCTCAGCGCCTGGCTGATTTCGCCGCGCGTCGGCGGACTGGCCTCGGCCGTGGTGGGGATCCAGCTCCTTTTTCATCCCCTGGCCCAGCCCCTGACCATGGCCACCAGCCGTAAGGGCTTGAAATATTTTGAACTGTCCAAGGTCTTCCACGACCTTCTGCGGGCCAGCGCCGATGCCTCCCTGATGCCGCACCAGGCGGCGGTGAGTCTGGGTGCCATCCTCCGCGTCTGGTACCGCCGGGCCATCTCGCACCGCGGGCTGCTGGAGTGGAGAACCCAGGTTGTTTCCGGTCGCAAGTCCCGGCAGCAGTTTTTCTTTGTCGCCGGGCTGACCCTGAGCAGTTGCTTCAGTCTGGCGGCCACCGCCGCAATCTGGAGCTTCCAGCCGCAGAGCCTGCCCCAGGCCCTGCCCTGGCTCCTGCTCTGGATGAGCGCGCCCCTGCTGGGGTGGCTGCTCAATCTCCGTCCGGCCCTGAGCTTGCGCGAGTATCCCCTGCCGGAGGAGGATCGCCTTCTTCTCAGACAGATCGCCCGCCGCACCTGGTCCTATTTTTCCACATTTGTGAATGAGGGCAGCTCCTGGCTGCCCCCCGATAATTATCAGGTTGCCCATAATTGCAGCCTGGCCATGCGCACCAGCCCCACCAATATCGGCCTCTGGCTGACCAGCACCCTGGGTGCCCATGATTGCGGCTACCAGACCATCGACCAGACCATCGAAAATCTGGGCCGCACCATGGCCACCATTGGCCGCCTGCATCGCCATCAGGGTCATCTGCTCAACTGGTATGACATCAAAACCCTGACTCCGCTGGAACCCCGCTATGTCTCCACCGTGGACAGCGGCAACCTGCTGGGCGCCCTCTGGACCCTGGAGCAGGGGCTGGACGAACTGACCCGGCAGCCCATCCTCCATGACCGGGCCTTCACCGGCCTGGCAGATACCGGTCTTGTCCTCAAACAGACCGTGACCAGGCAGGGGGTGGCCAACTTTTGCCATTCCCTGCTCGACCAGTTGATTCTGGATTGCAATGCCCCGCCCTCAAGCCTTGTCGAACGGCTTGCCCTGCAACGGCGCCTGCATGCCCCGGTGGCGGAGCTGGTGGCAGTGGCAGGCGGCATGCCCTGGGTTGCGGAGCTGGCCCGGCAGCGGTTGGCCTGGGATGAAAGCAGTGACCGATACCTGAGCTGGATTGAAATTCTTGCGGAAAAGACAGAAGAAGAGCTGGAGCCGCTGGGTCACCCGATCCAGCTTGCCATCCACCACGATCTTTCGCAGTCGCCCACCCTTGCCTCGCTGGCACAGGGCGAGGTCTCGTCCATCCTCATTCTGACTGCCCTGAAGGAATCCTCAATCCCCATCGCCACCACCCTGCTCGTCTGGATCGACCGGCTGCTGGCCGCCTTTGCCACAGCGCGATGGCTGGCAGGCGAAACCCTGGGGATGATCGAGCAGCTGACCCGCGAGATCCAGACCCTTTCGGCGGGGATGAACATGCAGTTTCTCTATGCCCCCAAACGCAAATTGTTCGCCATCGGCTACAATGTCTCCACCGCCACCCTTGACCAGTCCAGCTATGATCTCCTTGCCAGTGAGGCCAGACTGGGCAGTTTCGTCGCCATCGCCCGGGGCGATGTTCCCCTCGAGCACTGGTTTTCCATGAGCCGGCCCTACGGCGCCATCGGTCGACAACGGGTGCTCCTGAGCTGGACCGGGACCATGTTCGAGTACCTGATGCCGCTCCTGTTCCAGCACTCGTACGGCAACTCGCTGCTGGATAAATCGGCGCGGGAGGCGGTGACCGTCCAGATCGCCTATGGCCGCACCCATCATGTCCCCTGGGGTATTTCCGAGTCCGCCTATGCCGACCTTGATCTCAACAAGACCTATCAATACAAGGCCTTCGGCGTACCCGAGCTGGGTCTGAAGCGGGGGATTGAAGAACAGCTGGTGGTGGCGCCCTATGCCACTCTCCTGGCCCTGAATCTGGCCCCCAGGGAGACCGTGATAAATCTGAAACGACTCTCCGACCTTGGCCTGCTCGGCGATTACGGCTATTTCGAGGCCATGGATTTCAGCCGCCAGCCCCAGCGCGACAGCAGCAATCAGCGCCGCAAACGGGGGGTGGTCATCGAGGCCTATATGGCCCATCATCAGGGCATGGCCTTTCTCGCCCTGACCAACTTCCTCCACGGCAACCCTTTCCCCCGCCGTTTCCACAGCGACCCACGGGTGCGGGCCTTTGAGGCCCTGCTCCAGGAGCGCATCCCCAATCTGCCGCCCCTGTACCTGATCTCCACCCGACAAGTCGAGCCGCAATTGCTGAGTGACGAATCGGTGGTCCCGATCAGCAGCACCTGTCTCACCCCCGATACCACCGTCCCTGTGACCCTGCTCCTTTCCAACGGCCGCTATGGACTGATGCTGACCAACAGCGGCGGCGGCTACAGTCAGTGGGACGGCCAGGAACTGACCCGCTGGCGGGCCGATTTAACCTGCGATGGCATGGGGACCTTCTGCTATATCCATGAGGTGGAGGCCGATCGGCTCTGGTCCGTCACCCCCCAGCCGGTGGGCGGCCCGGTTGCCGGCTACTCGGTGGATTTCACCCTGGATCGGGCGGTTTATCATCGTGTTGATGACAAGATTCACACCGAAACCGAGGTCGTCGTCTCGCCCGAAGACGATGTCGAGGTGCGCCGCATCACCTTGATCAATCGTTCATCGCGCACCCGTATCCTCAACCTGACCAGCTATGTGGAGCTCTCCATGGCGTCCCATAAGGCCGACCGCCAGCATCCGGCGTTCAACAAGCTGTTCATCGAGACCGAGGCCCTGCCCGAGGAGCAGATCCTGCTCGCCCATCGCCGCCTGCGCAGCGAAGACGAGGCGCCGCTCCACCTTGCCCATGGCCTGATGCTCGAACAGAGGGGAAACGATGGGGCGGAGGAAGGCCACTGGCAGTTTGAAACCGACCGGGCCCGATTTATCGGACGTGGCCGAACCATGGCCCGTCCCCTGGGGGCGGTGCGGGAACTCGGCAACACCCAGGGCTATGTCCTGGATCCTGTTCTCAGTTCCAGACGAAAACTCACCCTCAAGCCCGGTCAGCGGGCCCGCCTTTCCCTGGTGCTTGCCGCCGGGGCCAGCCGGGAGCAGGTGCTGCAGCTCATTGCCAAGTACCGGGATCCCCATGCCACCGAAAGGGCCATGGATTTTTCCTGGCATTCAGCCCAGCAGCAGTTGCAGATGCTGCGGATCAAGGCCGACGAGGCCCGTCGTTTCCAGCAACTGGCAAGCCATCTGCTCTACCCGAATAAACTCTTCCGCGCCCCGGCCAGACAACTGGAGGAAAACCGCAAGGGCCAGGCGGGATTGTGGCCCTACGCCATTTCCGGCGATCTGCCCATTGTCCTGATCACCATCGCTGAGGTGCGGGAGATCAGCCTCATCCGCCAGGTTCTCCAGGCCCATACCTATTGGCGGATGCATGGCTTCTCCACCGATCTTGTCATCCTCAACGAAGAGGGCGGAACCTATGAGCGGCCGCTCCAGGAACGACTGGAGCAGATGATCCATGCCCATACCCTTTCAGCCGCGGTGAATCAGACGGGGGGAATCTTCCTCAAGAATGCGGCGCAAATCCCCAAGGATGACCTCAAACTGCTCAAGGCTGCGGCCAGCGTGGTGCTGGTGGCCGCCCGCGGCACCCTTCCCCAGCAACTGGGCCTGCCCATGGAAGCGCCCGAGCAGGTGAAGCGGCTGATTCCAAAGGGGAGCGGTCGCGAACCCTCGGCCCCGCTGCCCTTTATGGAACTTGACTATTTCAACAGCCTTGGCGGTTTCACCCCGGGCGGGCGGGAATATGCGATCTATCTCGGGCCGGGCAGCAATACCCCGGCCCCCTGGGTGAACGTCATCGCCGGGCCCACCTTCGGCACCCTGATCAGCGAAACCGGATCCGGATTTACCTGGTACGGGAACAGTCAGCGCAACCGTCTGAACGGGTGGTCGAACGACCCGGTGCTGGATCCGGCGTCGGAGGTGGTCTATATCCGTGACGAGGAAACCGGGATCTACTGGTCCCCCACGGCAAGCCCGATCCGCGAAGACACCGCCTATCGAGCCCGGCACGGAGCGGGATACACGGTTTTTGAACATAACAGCCACGGCATTGAGCAGGAGTTGACCGTCCTCGTGCCGCTGGATGAGAGCGGCGGGGTGCCGGTCAAGCTCCAGCGTCTGCGCCTCAGCAATGGATCCTCACGACGGCGGCGACTCTCGGTCACCTATTATGTGGAGCTGACCCTGGACGAAAACCGCGAAAGCTCACGAATGCACGTCCTGACCCATTGGGATGACGAGGTCAAAACCCTTCTCGCCCAGAACCATTATCATCCTGAGTATCCGGAACGGGTCACCTTTGTGGCCATCAGTCCCGGGGCCGAGGTCTGGAGCGGCGACCGCACCACCTTTATCGGCCGGAATCGGTCCCTGGCCAGTCCCGTCGCCATGGAACTGACCCGACTGTCACCCCGAACCGGGGCAGGACTTGACCCCTGCGCGGTTCTGCGCCTGACCCTGGAGCTTGCGCCCCATGAACAGCGGGATATCATCTGTATGCTCGGTCAGGCCGAATCCGCCACCCAGGCCCGGGAATGGGTGCGCGGCTACCGCCAGGATCTCGCCTTTGAAACCGCGTATGATCAGACCCGGGCCTGGTGGGATGATCTGCTCGGCACCGTTGAGGTGAAGACCCCGGAGCTGGCGGTCGATCTCATGATCAACCGCTGGCTCCAGTATCAGTCCCTGAGCTGCCGCATCTGGGGCCGCTCCGGATTTTACCAGTCCGGCGGTGCCTTCGGCTTCCGCGACCAGCTCCAGGATGTCATGGCCATCCTCTATGCCAGGCCTGAGCTGGCGCGCGACCATATCCTTGTGGCCGCCGGCCGGCAGTTCAAGGAAGGGGATGTCCAGCACTGGTGGCATCCCCCCAGTGGATCTGGGATCCGCTCGCGCATATCCGATGACCTCCTCTGGCTGCCCTATGTGGTTGCCCATTACGTCCGAATCACCGGAGATGTGGAAATCCTGAACCGGGAGGTGCCTTTTCTCAACGCCCCCATCCTCGCCCATGATCAACACGAGCAGTTCTCCACCCCGGAGGTGACCTTTGAACGCGCCACCCTCTATGAACACTGCCGACGGGCCATCAGCCGCGGCCTGACCATCGGCCCCCACGGCCTGCCATTGATCGGTACCGGGGACTGGAACGACGGCATGAACCTGGTGGGGGCCAGGGGAAAAGGAGAAAGCGTCTGGCTGGCCTGGTTCCTCTGCGATGCCCTCCAGGGAATGGGCGAATTGGCCAAGCTTCTGGGGCAGCCGGATCAGGTTCTGCGCTATCTGGCAGACCGGCAGGCCCTGATCCAGCGGGTTGAACAAAGCGGCTGGGACGGTGAATGGTATCTGCGCGGCACCTTTGATGACGGCAGCCCGCTCGGTTCCTCGGCCAACCGGGAGGCACGGATTGACAGCCTGCCGCAATCCTGGGCCTGGCTGTCGGGAGCCGCTGATCCGGCGCGCGCCGATCAGGCCCTGGAGTCGGCCTGGCGTCAGCTGGTGCGGCCCGATGACGGTCTGGCCCTGCTCTTTACCCCGCCCTTTGACCACTCGACACCCTCACCTGGCTATATCAAGGGCTATCCGCCGGGGGTCCGGGAGAACGGCGGTCAGTACACCCACGCCGCCCTGTGGATGGCCATGGCCATGGCCCGCAAGGGCGACGGTGAGCGGGCGGTGCAGCTGCTGCGCATGCTCAATCCCGTTGAGCACGCCCGCGATGCGGAAGGGGTCCGGCATTATGGGGTCGAGCCCTATGTGGTGGCGGCTGATGTGTACCGTTTGCCGGGCCGGGTAGGGCAGGGGGGCTGGTCCTGGTACACCGGTTCGGCGGCGTGGATGTACCGGGCCTGGCTGGAGGAGATTCTGGGTGTGCAGATCCGTGCCGGACAGATGCGTATTGACCCTGTTATCCCGGCAAACTGGCCGGGCTTCAGCCTCCGCTATCGTCACGGTGAGGCGATTTATACCATTGCGGTGGAGAATCCGGATGGTTGCGAGCAGGGGGTCGCCTGGGTGGAGATGGACGGACAGCGGTTGTCCGATGGGGTCATTGCCCTGGAAAAAGGGCTGGTGATCCATCAGGTTCAGGTCAGGATGGGGAACCCGGCGGGTGGGGCCTGAATATTTTTCAAGTTTAAGGGAATGTCCCGTTTACGAATGGAATCAGCAGGTGAATCATTTTTCAGAAAGGAGCACGATCATGGGCGACAAGGGCGGAAAAAAGAACAAAGAGAAGAGTCAGAAGCAGAGCGACGACAAACATAAACAAAAAGATCAGAGCAAGGCCGAGAAACAGCCAAAGAGTAAACTGGCGGCGACGCCCGTGGCTGCCGCCAATAAATGAGTGGCCGCGGGGCGCGGAGGGGCTGGTTCGACCAAGAGGATACCCAGCCGCCGCAATAGAATACCAGGGCCGATAAGGTGACGGGAGCGGCGCGAGGAGCCCCCGCGCAATGCACCGAAGGGGCCCGATTCTTTCGAAAAAGCTCAGAAAAATCAAGGGAATGATGAAAACACCTGAAGACATTGCGGAGAAACTTCTTGGCGCCCCCTCTCCATCACTGGATGATTTGTTCCGTGAATCCGTGCCGCAACTCCGATCTCTGTTGATCGTTAGGGTGACACTTTGTATGATAATTGAGGGCCCATTCCCTCTCCCCTCGAACGACACAATTGTCCAACCCCCGCGCTGATTTTTTTTTCAGCTTACCAATACAATCTCCGCCATACTGTGCAAACCCTGTGCTATGAATGACCTCAAAAAACTCCCCGCCGACACCCTGCGCAAACAGGCTGAAGAGGCGCTGCTCAAGGCTGGAGCCCTGCAGAGAGCGATCTTTAACAGCGCCAACTTCTCCAGTATCGCCACCGACGCCAAAGGCGTCATCCAGATCTTCAACGTTGGCGCCGAGCGCATGCTGGGCTACACCGCAGCCGAGGTGATGAACACCATCACCCCTGCCGACATCTCCGATCCCCAGGAGCTGATTATCCGTGCCGAGACCCTCAGTGCGGAACTGGAAACCACCATCACTCCCGGCTTTGAGGCATTGGTCTTCAAGGCCTCACGCGGGATCGAGGACATCTACGAACTGACCTATATCCGCAAGGATGGCAGCCGCCTTCCGGCCCTTGTCTCGGTCACGGCCCTGCGCGACGCGCAAAACATCATCATCGGGTATCTGCTCATCGGCACCGATAATACCGCCCGCAAGCAGGTTGAGGAGGAACGACAGCATCTGCTTGAGATTCAGGAAGAGACCAACAGGCAACTCCAGCTGGCCAATATCACTTTGCGGGAAAGCGAGGAAAAGCTCTCCGTGACCCTCAACTCCATCGGTGATGCGGTGATCGCCACCGACGCCAACGCCCGGGTGACACTCTTAAATCCCCTTGCCGAAAAACTGACAGGGTGGACGCAGGCGCAGGCCAGCGGTGTTCCGGTGCATGAAATTTTCCATATTATCAACAAGGAAACCCGGAAACCCGCCACGATCCCTGTTATCAAGACCCTGGCGCTGGGCACGATACAGGGCCTGGCCAACCACACCGTGCTCATTGCCCGGGACGGAAGTGAACATGATATCGCCGATAGTTGCGCGCCCATTCGTGACCGGGAGGGGAAGGTGATCGGGGCGGTGCTGGTTTTTCGCGATGTCACCCGGAATTATGCGGCGCAGCAGGCATTGCGGGACAGCACGGCACTGATCCAGACGATTCTCAAGACCGTTGAGGATGGAATTATCACCTTCCACGCCCATGGCGGCATCGTCGGGACGGTGAATCCAGCTGCCGAGCAGATGTTTGGCGATGGTGCGGCAGAGATTATCGGACAACCCTTCTGTCAGTTAATCCCCGAGCTGAATCGCGGCCAGCAGAGTGGTTCCCTTGACTATTACAGCGCCAGTGAAGAGGCCCGCGCCCTTGGTCGTGGACGCGAGGTTGTGGGCAGGCGCAAGGATGGCAGCACCTTCCCCCTGGAGATCGCGGTCAGTGAGATGTGGCTCGGGGGCCAGCGGTACTTCACCGGTATTCTGCGCGATATCAGCGTCCGCAAACAGGCCGAAGAGTCGTTGCGCAAGGCGAGTTCCCTGCAGAGCGCAATCTTTAACAGCGCCAATTTTTCAAGCATTGCCACCGATGTCAAGGGCGTCATCCAGATCTTCAATGTCGGCGCCGAAAGCATGTTGGGGTACACCGCGGCCGAAGTCATCAGCAGGGTCACCCCGGCTGACATTTCTGATCCGCAGGAGATACTTGCTCGTGCCGAAACACTTAGCGCCGAGCTTGGAACCCCGGTTCCCCCCGGTTTTGAGGCAATGGTGTGCAAGGCTGCGCGCGGCATTGAGGATATTTACGAGCTAACCTACATCCGCAAGGATGGCGTCCGCTTTCCCGCCGTGGTGTCGGTGACGGCTCTGCGTGACGAGCAGGACGCCATTATCGGATATCTGTTTATCGGCATCGATAACACGGCCCGCAAGGAGATTGAGGCCGAGCAGAAGCAGCTCAGCCAGCGTCTGCGGGATCATCAGTTTTATACCCGTTCCCTGTTCGAATCCAACATTGACGCGCTGATGACCACCGATCCCTCCGGCATCATAACCGATGTCAACAAACAGATGGAGACCCTCACCGATTGCACCCGTGACGAATTAATCGGGGCGCCGTTTAAAAATTACTTCACCAATCCTGAGCTGGCCGAGGCCAGCATCAAACTCGTGCTGAACGAAAAGAAGGTCACCAACTACGAACTCACCTCCTGCACCAGGGATGGCAAGGAAACGGTGGTGTCTCTCAACGCAACCACCTTCTATGATCGGGACAGGAAATTGCAGGGCGTTTTCGCGGCGGCGAGGGATGTCACGGAGCGCAAGATTCTCGATCAGGTCCTCCTGGAAAAGACCGTCGAGCTGGAAAAAGCCAAGGCCCTGGCGGAACAGGCCAATCTCGCCAAATCGGATTTTCTCTCCAATATGAGCCACGAGATCCGGACTCCGATGAACGCCATCATCGGTATGTCCCATCTGGCAATGAAGACCGAACTGACACCGCGCCAGCGCAACTATATCCAGAAGATCCAGGACTCGAGCCGGCATCTACTCAGCATCATCAACGATATTCTGGACTTCTCGAAGATCGAGGTGGGCAAGTTAACCATCGAATCCACTGAGTTTGAGCTGGAAAAGATGCTCGATACGGTGTCCAACCTGATTTCCGAAAAGACCTTTGCCAAGGGTTTGGAACTGGTCTTCAATATTGACAGTGACGTTCCCCGGTACCTCATCGGTGATCCCTTGCGGATGGGGCAGATTCTGATCAATTACTGCAACAATGCCGTCAAATTCACCGAGCAGGGCGAGATCGAGATCGTTTGTCGCCTCCAGGAGCAGAACGAAAGGGATGTGCTGCTCTATTGCGCGGTGCGTGATACCGGAACCGGCCTGAGCGAGGAGCAGATGGGCCGGCTCTTCCACCGATTTGTCCAGGCGGACACCTCCACCACCCGCGAATTCGGCGGTACCGGTCTGGGGCTGGCCATTTCCAAAAAACTGGCCGGGCTCATGGGTGGTGAGGTGGGCGTCATCAGCGAACTGGGCAAGGGGAGCACCTTCTGGTTTACGGCTCGTCTTGTCAAGAGTGTCTCCCAACCGCAAAAGTTTACCCTGTCAGACAATCTGCGGCAGATACATGCTCTGGTTGTGGATGATAATGAGCACGCCCGCCAGATGTTCGGCGGACAGCTCAGAAACATGAACATCAAGGCCGATCAGGTCGATTCCGGGCAGGCTGCCATTGATTCTGTGGCTCTAGCCGACAAGGAGGGCACGCCCTATGATGTGGTTTTTCTCGACTGGAAAATGCCGGGCATGGATGGCCATGAGGTGGCCAGACATATCAGAGGGCTTTCCCTCGCTCACATTCCGTACCTGATCATGGTGACCGGTTTTGGCCGCGAGGAAGTGACAATGGCGGCCAAAGGACTGGATGTTGCGGATTTCCTGATCAAGCCGGTCAGCTCCTCGGTGCTTTTTGAAAGCCTGATTCGTATCTTTGGCGGGTTTGAAGAACGCGTGCACAGAGCAGGTGATGCGCCGACCGATAGTTTTCTGCAACTTGCCACGATCAAGGGCTCTCGTATCCTCCTGGTGGAGGACAACGATCTCAACCAGGAAGTGGCAATGGAACTGCTGAACGATGCCGGTTTCACCGTGGATCTGGCAAGCAATGGCCAGATCGCCCTGGAAATGCTCAGGACTGACGGTGCCGATTACGACATCATCCTTATGGATATGCAGATGCCGGTGATGGATGGTCTGACCGCGACCCGGGAGATCCGCAAGGATGATTGCCTGCAACATATTCCGGTGGTGGCGATGACCGCCAACGCCTTGCAGAGCGCCCGTGACCGCTGCATGGCGGCGGGCATGAATGATCATGTGGCCAAGCCCATTGAACCGGAAAAGTTATGGGAGGCGCTGCTGAAATGGGTCAAACCCCGTCCATCGACGGTCGCCTCCACCCTCAAGGTGAAACCGCGGGCGGTGGCTGAGGTCAAACTGCCGACGGGCATCACCGGGTTGAATGTGGCCGAAGGTCTCCGCCGGGTTCTGGGCAGGCAGCCGCTCTACCTCTCACTGCTGCGCAAGTTTGTGGCCGGGCAGAGATCCGTTGCCATGGAAATCAGCAAGGCCCTGAACGACAATCTGTGGCAGTCGGCGGAACGGCTCGCCCACACACTGAAGGGTGTTTCCGGCACCATTGGCGCGGACGAGCTCCAGCAAATGGCGGAACAACTGGAAACCGCGATCAGGGAACGCCTTTCACGCCAGGAGATTGATGCCCGCCTGGACCGTTTGCAGGTCCTGCTCGGGGACCTTGTCACCCAACTGGAACAGCAGTTGTCGGAGGAAGGGGTCAAACCGGCTGGACCGGGAGACCAGGACCAGCTTCAGGCGGTGTGTGACAAACTGGTGACAATGCTGACCGATGACAACGCCGAGGCGGTGGATGTGCTGGGGGAGAACGCGGAGCTGCTGCAGGACGCCTTTCCCGGTTACTTTCGCCATATTGACGACGGCATCCGCTCCTTTGAGTTTGAGGCCGCCCTGGCAGCGTTAAAGACAGCCATAAGGACATCACCATGAGTATGGATGAACATGATTCCGGCAAAAGGATGACGCTCCTGGTCGTTGACGACACTCCCGACAGCCTGATTCTGATCAGCACCCTGCTTAAGGGAGAGTATGCGGTGAAGGTTGCCAACGGGGGTGAGAAGGCATTGAAGATCGCGGCCGCGGACCCGCCGCCGGAACTGATCCTCCTTGACATCAAGATGCCCGGCATGGATGGATATGAGGTGTGTCGACGACTGAAACGGGACCCCGGTACCATGGACATTCCGGTGATTTTTCTCACTGCCAGTTCGGATATTGAGGATGAACAGAAGGGACTGAGACTCGGTGCCGTTGACTATATCATCAAGCCGATCAGCCCGCCCATCCTCATGGCCCGTATCAGGAATCATCTGGCATTGAAATCCATGGCGGAATCGCTGCGGAGCCAGAATGCCCTGCTTGAACACGAGGTAGCCCAACGCACCGCCGAACTGGTCGTCGCCAGGGATGAGGCGGAGCAAAGAAGGGAGGTGGCGGAGGCCGCCCTTGCCGAATCGATCCGCTTAAAAGGGCAACTGGAAGCGGAACGGGCCTACCTGCAGGAAGAAATCAGGCTGGAAAAGAATCATCAGAATATTATCGGGCAAAGTGAGAGCCTCAAGTATGTCCTCTATAAAGTTGAACAAATTGCCGCCAGCGAAACCACGGTCCTGATTCTTGGTGAGACCGGAACCGGTAAGGAGCTGGTGGCCCGGGCTATTCACGACTTGAGTCTGCGTAAAAATCGGACCTTGCTCAAGGTGAATTGTGCCTCGCTCTCCGCCAGCCTCATCGAAAGCGAACTGTTCGGCCATGAAAAGGGGGCCTTCACCGGTTCGCTGTCCCGGCATCTGGGACGATTTGAGGTCGCCAACGGCGCCACCCTTTTTCTCGACGAGATTGGCGAATTGCCCCTGGAGCTCCAGGCAAAACTCCTCAGAGTCCTGCAGGAAGGGGAGTTTGAGCGATTGGGCAGCTCCCATACCATAAAAACCGATGTCCGGATTGTGGCTGCCACCAATCGTAACCTGGAGGAGGAGGTCAACAAAGGCCATTTCCGCGCCGATCTCTGGTACCGTTTGAATATTTTTCCCATCACCGTGCCGCCGCTGCGGGAACGCCTGGATGATATCCCGCTGCTTGTCGATGCCTTTGTCAAAAAAATTGCCAGGCGCATGGGGAAAACCATTGAAGTCATTCCGGTGGGTGTCATGGCGGCGTTACAGGAGTACCACTGGCCTGGCAATGTACGGGAACTGGAAAATGTCCTGGAGCGGGCGGTGATCAACTCATCGGGGCCGAAGCTGCGCCTGGTCGATGAGCTTAAAAAACCGTCCAGGGATTTTCCCGCAAGTCCGAAAACCCTGGAGGCCGTTGAGCGAGACTATATCCTGCGGGTGCTGGAGTTGAGCAACTGGAAGGTGAGCGGAAAAAACAGCGCCTCGGAGATCCTTGGCCTTGATCGCAGCACCTTGCGGGCCCGGATGGTAAAACTCAATATCAGCAAGCCCTAGACTCTTTTCCCCATTTCGCGGGGAACCCCTCGGGCGCCATCCCCGTTCAGCCCTCATCTCCCTCCCCCGCGCCGCCTTCGCGCCGGAGCCCCGCACTGGCCATGCGTGCCATTTCATCGGTTTTTCCGGGGAATACCGGAGGCCATGGGCTCAGGTTCTCCTTCCGTGCCGGAAAAACCCCGTTCCATCCGCTGTCAGCAATGGTCGCCACCCGGTTCTTTCCATTCTCCTTGACGTCATAGAGCGCGGCATCCGCCCTCTCCACGAGATCACGATAGGTTCGGACGTTTTTCCCGAATGAGGCCACGCCGATGCTCACGGTCACCGTCTGGCCGACGGGCATATATGCAGCCATTTCTGTCCGTATCCTTTCAGCAATCTCACCTGCTTCATCGGCACTGGTCAAAGGCAGAATCACCGAGAACTCATCACCTCCGTATCGACAGCAGATATCCGAATCCCTGGCCACGGCCAGAAGTGTTTTCCCCATGGCGGCAAGGATGGTGTCGCCGAACTGGTGCCCATGGCTGTCGTTCACCGCCTTGAAGTCATCGATATCGATGAGCATCAGGGATACGACCACGCCGTAGCGCACCGCGCGCCGTACTTCGAGATCGATCTGCTGAAAAAAATAGGTGTGATTGAACAGACCGGTGAGGCCGTCCCGCAATGAAAGCCCGACTATTTCCTCAATAAAAGCCTCTCCCACCAGGGTCGGAAAGGGCAGATTGCCGGTTATATTGGAGAGATAATCCAGTGCCGCCACCACGGTTTTGACATTTCTCCCGAGAACCTTCGACAGCTGGGTTTTGTGCTGCAGGACACTCTTCCACAGCTCTTCGGCCACCTCCGGGGGGAAAAACTGGTGGGTAATGGAATAGAGGAGATCGGAAAAGAATCTGACACCGCGAATCATTTTGAGATCTTCAAGACGATGTCCCTCGTCTTCCGTCAGCAATCGATCGCCGGCAAAGGCTGACACCAGATCACCACAAAGGGCATTGTCATCCAGGATGCCGCGCCGGCGATCGGCATCGTTCTCCTCCCAAGGTGTTCCATGCATGGTCGCTCCTGTCACTATTTTTGGTTTACCATGGCAGGGATGGAGGATGGAGCCCTTCCCCCCGTGCCCTGAATATTTCTTTTTCACCATGCCCCCCAACTCGCCCCGGTGGCGGTTCGCCGGCCCCGATGACCCCGTGGTGCCATATGCCACGGCGCCAGCCGGGGCCCCTGGAGACCATCCACTGAATCTTTTTGCGCAGCGCCACCGGTTCCGCCGCGATCTTTGATCCGGGGAGTCTGTGGTGGCGGGGGACAGCGCCCTAGACTCGGGCGTAGTTGACGCTGTCTTTTTCAAACTCTTGAATCACCTCATCGCTCAAGGATGGAAGAACCTTGGGCGTGAGGTGGAGAAAGGTCTCGGCCGTCACCAGATAATTTGCCTGGGTGGCAAGCTCCTGCTCAAAGGCAAAGAGGGCAGCCTGCTGGAAGAGATACTGGATATCGGCGGGAGTGAAGCCGGATGTCATATCGATCAGGCAATTCAGATCGATGGGGCCGGTGTTGAGGGTGGAAAGATAGTGTTCGAGAATCGTTGTCCGGCCCGCCCGGTCCAATCCGCCCACGGGAATGATGCAGTCGAACCTTCCCGGACGGAGCATGGCCGCATCCAGGTCGCGGATGTAATTGGTGGCACAGACCAGCAGGATCTTGTTACCCTGCTCCTTGAGTAATGGAATCTGCTTGAGAAACTCATTGGTGATGGATTTGTCAATGCGGTCCCCCATATCACGACTGCCGGCAATCTCCTCAAACTCGTCGATGAAGAGAACGACCTCGTCAAGGCCCCTGGCCTTCTCCATCAGTTCCCGCAGGTTGGCACCGATTTTTTCCACCCCGTCGGCCATCAGCATGCTGGGAGCAATCTCGATGTAGCGCCAGGACAGAACCCCGGCTATGGCCTTTACAAAATGGGTCTTTCCGGTACCGGGAGGGCCGAAAAACATGATGGCCCTGGGCGGAACCACCCCATGCTTCAGCGAAAGGGCCTCCTCCAT
>JACDZF010000299.1 GCA_013426795.1 Desulfocapsa sp.
TCCATGCCATCTGCCGCCGTTATTATCCCTGCCGCTGGAAGCGGAACCAGGATGGGCCTGGGCCATCCCAAGCAGTATCACCACCTGGCCGGCGTCCCCATCCTGATCCACACCATCCGGGCCTTTGTCGCCACTCCTTCGATCCAGCGAATAGTCGTTGCCGTCCCGCCAGAGCTCATTGCCGAAAGCCGTCTCCTCCTTGCGGAGTATCAATTATCCAGCAATGCCATCACCATCACCGGCGGCGGCCGCCGCCGACAGGATTCGGTCTGGGCGGGACTCCAGTGTCTGGACGATGACATCGATGTTGTTCTGGTGCACGATGGCGCCCGGCCGCTGATCACCCCGGAGCTGATCCAGCGCTGCCTGGAAGCCGCCTGGAAATATGGCGCGGCCATTGCCGCCATCCCGGTGAAAGATACCCTGAAACAATCCCGGCCCGACCAAACCATTGCCCGCACCATTGACCGCAAGGATCTCTGGCAGGCCCAAACCCCGCAGGCAGCCCGCCTCACCCTGTTCAAGCAGGCCTACGCGACCCTTGCCGACAAGGATGTCACCGACGAGGCGGCCCTGCTGGAACAGGCCGGCATAGCCGTCACCCTCATTGCAGGCTCGGAGACCAATATCAAAATCACCAGGCCCCTGGACCTGATCCTGGCGGAAAAAATTATGCAGCCATCCCCTCCCCCCATCCCGCGTATCGGCCACGGCTACGACGCCCATCGCCTGGTCCCGGATCGGGATCTTATTCTTGCCGGCGTAAAAATTCCCCACAGCCTGGGCCTAGCGGGTCATTCCGATGCCGACGTGGTCACCCACGCCCTCTGTGATGCCCTCCTTGGCGCCCTTGCCGCCGGTGATATCGGGCGCCATTTTCCGGACTCGGATGAGCGGTTCAGGGACATTTACTCCATTTCCCTGCTGGAACAGGTCATGGAGTTTGTCTTCGCCAAAGGCCTTGCCCTTGCCAATGCCGATATTACAATTATCTGCCAGGCCCCGAAACTCTCGCCTTATATGGAGCTCATGCAGACGACCCTGAGCGCGGCCTGTCAGGTGGACCCCGCCCAGATCAATATCAAGGCCACCACCACCGAGAAGATGGGCTTTCCCGGAAGGGAAGAAGGCATCAGTTGTCACGCCGTCGTGCTCCTGATGGCCCTATCGCCTGAGCCCCCAAAACCATCGGCTTTGCAGTGAGAGAAGGAAATGAGACAGATGAATATCCCCATCAATGTTGAGCGGCTGGCCGAAACGTTTATCCAGCTCTGCGAGATTGACAGCCCCTCCCGCCGCGAAAAAAAGGTCTCCGACTTTCTCACCAGGACATTTCAGGCCCTTGGTGCCGGCAGCATCCACGAGGATCAATCGGCCTTGCAAACCGGCTCGGATTGCGGCAATCTTGTTATTTTTTTCCCAGGAAGGGGGAACGGGACGAGTCAGGAGACAATCCTATTGGCCTGCCACATGGATACGGTGCAGCCCGGCAGCGGGGTTGAGGTCATCAGAAACGGGGATATCTTCACCAGCCGGGGTGACACCATCCTGGGCAGTGATGATAAGTCAGGGATTGCGGCCATCATTGAGCTGATCCGCATCCTGCGGGAAACGAACATCGATCATGCCCCGCTGGAACTGCTCTTCACCACCTGCGAAGAAATCGGCCTGATCGGGGCCAAGGCCCTGGATCGCAGCCTGCTGAAGGCCCGCCTCGGGTACGCCCTGGACTCCACCGGTATTGACCGGATTATTATCGGCGCGCCTGCCGCCAACAAGCTCAAGATCGAGGTGCATGGCATCGCGGCCCACGCCGGACTGCATCCGGAACAGGGAATCAGCGCCCTGTGTCTGACCGCCAACGCCATCACCAACCTTCGCTTAGGACGCCTGGATGAAGAATCCACGGCAAACTTCGGCCTCATCCATGGAGGCGTTGCCACCAACATCATTCCTGATCATATCACCATCGACGGTGAGGTCAGGAGCCATTCCCTGGCCAAACTGATCGAACATACCGAGGAGATCAAGCGAACCTTCCGCCAGGTGATTGAATCCTGGCCTCTCCCGCCATCCCTGGCTTCCGAGGCATTGGGACATCCCTGTCCGTCGCCTCTCCCGCCATCCCTGGCT
>JACDZF010000033.1 GCA_013426795.1 Desulfocapsa sp.
ACCTTCGCTGCTGCCTCCACCACCTGATCAACGGACAGCTGTTCCATGCATTCATGATTATACCTGCACGTTCTTTTCAGACAGGGGCTGCAAGCCATCTCCACCCGCAACACCGTATGTTCCGCACCAAATGGCCCTGTCCGCCACGGGGCCGTGGGTCCAAACAGGGCAACCACCGGCGTACCCATGGCTGCCGCCAGATGCATGGGGCCACTGTCGATGGTGACCACCAGACTGGCGCGTTCATACAGCGCCGCCAGGACTTTCAAAGAGGTTCGACCAGCCAGGTTGATCCCCCTGCCCTTCATCTCCACGCATATGGCCTCGACATCACCAACATCCTTGGGACCGCCGGTGAAAATCAGGTTCATACCCAGAGCCTGCAAGCGGTCCGCAACCTGGGCAAAACGATCATTAATCCAATGTTTTGTGGGCCAGGTGGTCATGGAATTGATCACGACCAGAGGGCGGGTCAGGTCAAGATCATTTTCTTTGAGCAAGGCATCTGCCTGGGCCTTGTCCTGGTCATCGATTGGGAAATCAAAAACGATCTGGTCACAGGGGATGCCCAGTCCCGCAAGGAGGAGTAACTCCCGAGTTAAGGCATGTTGATCCATATCCACCGATGGAACGCGCTCGTTCAAAAAAAGCCAGCTGGCCTCGGAATGGTCCATGCCCCTGCCAAAGCCGGCCTTCCTTTTAGCCCTGGCAAGGGCAACAAAGATCCCACTTTTGAGCAGACCCTGAAAATCAATAACGAGATCATATTCAGTGACACGTATCTGCCGAATCAAGGTAATAAATCCACGCCAGGATTCAGCCCACCTGCCTTGTCGGAACAAGACAATCCAACGTTTTCGCCCGGACACCAGCACTTGATTCACGGCCCGGTGGCCCAGCACTGCCTCAGAAGCAGCCTCCTCCACCAGCCAGTCAATACGAGCATCAGGGTAGTGTTTGCGTAAACAATTGAGGGCGGGCAGAGTATGGATGACATCGCCAATGGCACTGGTCTTGACGATAAGAATCTTCATTGGTCTTCAGGGCGGGGATGTTTGCCGGACTGGCGGCCCTGCTGCTGTAATTCCCAGAGCTTAAGATATTTGAAGAGGGTGTTGACGGCGTGCGTCTGGGCCTGGACAAGGCCAGGGGCACCATCCAGTATACCAGTCCGCAGAAAGTAGCAATTGAAAAAGGCCCAGACAGCTCGAGCCATTGCCTTGGCCACTGTGCCACGCACTCCACGTCGAGCAAGATCTTCAGCACCGGCACTGGAGTAGTGGTTGATCTTGGTAAGTGTCTGGGTGAGATCCCGATTGGTGAAATGGAGTAAGGGTGAGTGTAACTCGGCTACCGGTCCATTCACTATCAAGGACTCATGCACCATGCGGTCATTCATCCGGGAACGGCCACGCTGGAACAGACGAACCACACGATCCGGCCACCACCCAGCATTTCGGAGCCAGTGTCCGCAGAAATAATTTTTCCTGGGGATGCTCCAGGCAGCGACACTCCCTGATTGAGCCAGCACCCCGAGTATCTCCGTCACCAGTTCCGGCGTAAGCCGCTCATCGGCATCCAGCACAAGAACCCAGGGCTGTGTGCAGTGGTCTATGGCCTTCTGCTTTTGTTCTCCAAAGCCGCACCATTTTTCATGATAGACCTTGGCTCCAAAGTTTTGCGCTATCTCCACCGTCCGGTCAGAACTGCCACTGTCAACCACTATCACTTCCGCGGCATTGGCTATACTGGCAAGGCATTCCGGCAGACGAGCTTCTTCATTCTTGGTGATGATGGCCACTGAAAGCGGCAGGGAATCATGCCCCATTTTTTTTAGTGTTCCGAAAATCCATATTACACTTTTTATTTTTTCCTGATTCGCAGGACTGACACACGCGTTCAGATATTTAGACAGTGGAATCACAAGGGAAAATGGAAAGATAAGACGGAAAGAAATCCGGCTTATTCCAGACGCGGAGGTGGGGTTGAGGGTCTTCCCCCGCCTGCCAGTTTGACGATAATCTGGTTTGACTTCTGCAATCTGGTGGCGAGGGTCTTGAAGAGATACTCTGAGACTTTGGGAAATTTCCGAATCACCTCGTCAAGTTTGTC
The DNA here is from genome assembly GCA_013426795.1 of Desulfocapsa sp. Classification (GTDB taxonomy): domain Bacteria; phylum Desulfobacterota; class Desulfobulbia; order Desulfobulbales; family Desulfocapsaceae; genus UBA2270. The sequence goes on from JACDZF010000033.1 coordinate 2,113, forward strand.
ACCAGGAAAACGCTTCACCGTTGATCGGCCCTGGGAAATGATCGAGGCGGCCCGCTGCTCTCCCGAGATTGCCGCCATCTCCCCAAAATACTCGCCCGGTTCCGTCACTTCGGCAATTTTCTTGCCGCCCTTGATAACTGTCAAGGTTCCACGGATCAGCTTGAAAAAATCAATATCCCGATTTCCCTCTCGAATGATAATGTCACCATCTTCATAGTGCTCCTCATCGGGATTCACCAGATAGGCGGGGAGGCTCTCCTCATGGGCAACGGTACGGCGCAGGACCTCTTCCACGCTGGTTATGCCATCACGAACTTTTTGCAGGGCTGCCTCCCGCAAAGGAACCATTCCTGACTGAATTGCCACCTTGCGAAGGTTATCTTCCGAAACTTTTGCGCTGATGGCCGTGGCCACCTCATCGGTAACTTCCATCAGTTCAAAAAATCCGACTCGTCCTTTATAGCCAACCCCGTTGCAATCAGGGCATCCCACCGGCCCGAATGTGACTAAACCCGCCACTTCTTCTTCGTTGAACCCTACATTAATAAGAAACAGCGGGTCGTGTACCACGGGTTTTTTGCACTTTTGACACAACTTTCGGCCCAGACGCTGGGACAAGACCATGGTCAGGGAGGAGGCCAGCATAAAAGGGGGAATACCGATATCAATAAGTCGGGCGATGGTTGCCGCACTATCATTGGTATGGAGGGTTGAAAAAACCAGATGTCCGGTCATGGCGGCCTTGATTGCAATCTCAGCCGTTTCGATATCCCGGATCTCACCCACCATAATAATATCCGGATCCTGACGGAGAAAGGCCTTCAGGGCAGCGGCAAAGGTCATACCGACTTCAGGATTTACATGCACCTGATTGATTCCCTTAAAATTAAACTCAACGGGATCCTCGGCCGTCAGAATCTTGATATCCTCCTTGTTCAGGGAGTTCAGGGCTGAGTAGAGGGTGACTGTTTTACCGGAACCAGTGGGTCCGGTAACCAGCAAAAGCCCTTGCGGACGATTTAAGCAGCGCTTCAGCATCTCAAAGGTCTCAACCTCAAAGCCAAGCTTGGTCAAATCGACATTCAAAGAACTTTTATCAAGGATACGCATGACCACCGATTCCCCAAAGAGCGTGGGTAAGGTGGAAACACGAAAATCAACGGAGCGGTTTTGCCCCAAACGCATCTTGATCCGGCCATCCTGAGGAATACGTCGTTCAGTTATATTCAGATTTGCCAGAATTTTAACCCGGGCGACCAGGGCGTTCTTAATCGTCAGAGGCAGATTCATCGTCTTGAAAAGGGCCCCGTCCTTACGATAGCGAACCTGCATGTTTTTTTCATAGGGTTCCAGATGGATATCAGAGGCACCATCCTGAACCGCCTTGACCATGATCCCGTTCACCAGCTTGATGATCGGGGCATCATTGGCGGCAAATTGCTCAGCACCCTCATTGTCATCCAGCGCCTCAATTTCAAAACCATCCGCCGCTTCCGCCACAATGGATCCGAAGTTGTCAATCTCGGTGACTGACATCTCCTCTTCGGCCTTCTCTGTCTGACCGCTGCGCAAAGCTTCAACTTCAGCAGTGTCAATGCCATAGTACTGTTGATAGGCCGCAATAATATCATCTTCCGTGGAAACGCAGACTGATAACTCACGACCAACAAGTTCCTGCAACTTGGTAACCGCGTCCGTATCGGTGGGTTCGGCCATGGTGACCTGCAAGGTATTTCCGATACTCCGCAGGGGAAACGCCATGAATTTCTTGGCCGTCTCATAGGCCATAAGCTTGATGGCATCCTTGGCGGGAGCCTCATTAGCAATGACGACCGATGAAATATTATACTGCCGATTGAGCAGGTTGCTGATCGTATCTTTGTCAATAAATTCTGAATGAATCAGAATCGCGCCAATACGTCCGCCATTCTTCTTCTGCTGCTGCTTGGCATTTTCCAGCTGAGTCGGGGTGATATACCCCGCCTTGCATAGAAGCTCACCAATCTTGTATTTACCTGCCCCGGACTGGTCCTTGACGGTACCTCGCAGACCGGTTTTTTTTTGTGACATCATATTGTCAGATGAAACGGCCATTGAACTCACAAGGAAAAAAGTTTAGAAGAAAATACGCCGGAGTTACCACATCAGCAAGACTATAAAAATGATGATGATACCTCTTTTTCTTTTAAAAAACAAACGGGTTAAAAAGAATAAATCTTTTTAACCCGAAATAATGGCCAGCATTCAAAATGAAATGCCGGAGTTCCCGAGAAAACTGGTCGCGGAGACACAAAAATCTGAATGAACTTTGGAATACTCCTAAGATTTTAAGATTATAATCTCGAGGAAAACCAGTTCGTTTTCCAGTAAATGTGGAGCCGAATGGGGTAACTCAATTTTTGTTCAGCAATGGGTTCGGCAAAACAAACGGATAAAAAGATTGCCCCGCTCTTTACCCATTTTTAAAATACCCCTTTCACCTTTCCCGTCTCCACATCAACATCGACACGGCGGTAGGCAGGATCGGATGCTGTGCCCGGCATCAGGCTGATGGCCCCGGCGACTGGGACCACGAAACCGGCTCCCTTGTAGGTCAGGATATCCCGAATGGGCAGAGTCCAACCCTTGGGCACGCCTTTGAGTTTTGGATCATGGGACAGGGAAAGATGGCTCTTGACCATGCAGGTTCCCATCTCTTTCATATCAGGATCGTCGGCCAGGCGTTTCAACTTGGCCTGGGCCTCAGGGGTATAGGAAACGCCATCGGCGCCATAGACTTCGCGCGCAATCAGATCGATGCGTTTTTCCAGAGGGTCGGACAGATCATAAAGAAACTTGAAATCATTTGGTTCTTCACAGGCGTCCACAACGGCATCGGCAAATTCCAAGGCCCCTTCACCACCATGCTCCCAGTGACGGGAAAGGGCAACCCGGGCACCTGCGGCCTCGCAGATTCGACGTACCGCCTTGATCTCGTTATCGGTGTCGGCGTAAAAGGCGTTGATACAGACCACAGGATTTATTCCCGCCTTCTTCACCGTTTTGATATGATGGAGCAGGTTTTTACATCCCTCCTCCACCCAGCCCACGTTTTCTTTTCCATATTCAGCGGGCATGGGCTTGCCGGGAACCGGGATGGGAGCGCCACCATGACATTTCAATGCCCGGATCGTGGCCACGACCACCGCGCAGTTGGGCTTATTGCCGGAAAAGCGGCACTTCAGATTCCAGAACTTCTCAAAGCCGATATCAGCGCCGAATCCGGACTCGGTGACGTTGTAATCGGCAATCTTCAAGCCAAGGCGATCGGCAATGACCGAGGACTGGCCAATGGCAATATTGGCAAAGGGCCCGGCATGGACCAGAACCGGCTGGCCTTCCAGGGTCTGGAGCAGATTGGGATTCAAGGCCTGTACCATCCAGGCTGTCATGGCACCGTCCACATCAAGATCAGCGGTGGTCACCGGCCTGTCCTGACGGTCATAGGCGACCACGATTTTGCCCATGCGCCTTCGCATATCGGCAAGGTCATTGGCCACCGAGAGGATTGCCATGATCTCAGAGGAAACGGCAATGGCAAAGGAGGACTGCATGGTATAGCCATCCATCTTGCCGCCGATACCGATGGTGATATTGCGCAGGGCCTGGGCACAGAAGTCGATGATCCAGTTGAACTCGACCTTTTTGGGGTGGATATCAAGCCGCCGCAGATTCCGCTTGGCAAGCTGATCATCGGTATAATTGGCCTCATGCTGCATGCGTGAGGTCAATGCCACCATCCCCAGATTATGGGCGTTCATGATGGCGTTAATATCACCGGTCAGGCCAAGGGAAAACTCGGTGAGCGGGATACACTGGGCCAGGCCCCCACCAGCGGCAGACCCTTTGATATTCATGGTCGGTCCACCGGATGGTTGTCGAATGGCACCAATAACACTCTTGTTGCGTTTGCCAAGCCCCTGCACCAGGCCCATACAGCAGGTTGATTTTCCCTCGCCAAGGGGAGTGGGAGTGATGGCGGTCACATCCACATACTTGCCGTCAGGTTTATTGCCCAGACGCTTCATGATCTTCTTGAAATCAAGCTTCCCGATATAATGACCGTGCGGCAGGATCTCCTCCTTTTCAAGGCCGAGTTGTTCACCCAGCTCATACACGGTTTTCATCCGGCATTCGGCTTCATGGGCAATCTCCCAATCGGCATGTTTGGTTGGATCAAGCACCATAGTCTACTCCTTTCAAGGCAAGGGTTAAAAATCACACTATCAAAGGGAAGCAGGGTTCATCGAAAGAACTTGCTCCTTGACACGTTAAGTTTAATCATAATTGATGATTCATATAACTAATCGTTAAGAAAGTGTCAATATGAGAGCACCCTTCAATTACAACCGCATCACAGATCATCATCCGTCCAGCGGCTCTATTTGTTCCTTTAATTTTAGTATGTTATAAATAATTCTTAAAATATTCCCATTGAGGATGAAGATAAAAAAAAGCCCCTTATCAGAGAATTCCATGATAAAGGGCCTCAAAAAACATGCTTTTTACTCTCAGACGAATATCTGGGGATACCTGTTCTTCACTTCAGTCTCCAGGGGAATCATGACTTCACGCATGGAGGGTTCGGCGGCAGAGGTGGTGCGCAATCTGAAAATATGCCGCCATTCAGCAAGATTACAATAAACAATGATCTCGGTTTTACAGGAATTGGGCAGGACGGTCCTTGCCGCCTGGGGTGTGGATGTCTCAAGAAGCTGGAGATACAAGTCCTCCGTCTCTTCCATGGCCTCTTGCCAGAGTTTATATTCGGGGGAATCAGGGGCGAAAAACATGGGCCGGATAAAGGTCACCTGATTGCCGAATTTATCCTGACTATATCGACAATAGCGCTGACTTTCCTGCAAAAACGAACAGGGGCGATGGCGGACAATCTCATGGGTAACGGCCCTGTTGACGATAAATTTTACCCCTAAATACCGATGGCGGAGGAGAAGATTCACCGCAAGATGCTCTACTTCATCCAAAGAAATCTTCTCGACACCAATGACCGGGGTATTCAATCTCTGCACAGGTATCCAAACATTTTCGAAAAGGTAGGGATGCCGGGAACCGAGAAAATCCACCATGGCGGAAACCACTTCTACCTCTGGAAAAGAACTGTACAGCTCCCGGAAAGCGCGGATGGAGCCGGTCACCAGCAGACCATTTTCCACCATATCAATGGTCAGAAATTTTGGCTGGCATTGGAAAAAATCAGCAATATGATCTGCTGTGCAGCAAAGACGCAGCGTGACCACTGCCATTTCCATAACCGAGTTATGACCATGCTCGGCGATCTTCTTGACAAAGGGCAAGGCTGAATCAACGGTGATCTTCTCCTCGCTCTTGTAACAGATACGACCGCAGGCCTCTAAGCGCACCGCAAGGGATGCCCGATCCAGTTCATCCTGAATCTCAAAGCCGGGATCAACAATAATCATCTACACCTCCGCCTTCCAGAAGGGAGACATCTCGCGTAACCCGGCAATAATGGAGGGCATCTTCTCCAGCACAAAATCAATCTCATCTTCAGTGTTGTAAACACTTAAGGAGTAGCGAATGGAGCCATGGGCAGCGGTGAACGGGACACCCATGGCCCGCAGGACGTGGGATGGTTCCAGAGACCCGGAGGTACAGGCAGAGCCGGAAGAAGCACAGATATTATACTGATCCATGTGGAGCAAAATGGCCTCGCCCTCCACGTACTCGAAGCTGATATTAGCGGTATTGGGCAACCGGTCTGTCTTGTGCCCATTAAGCATGGAATGGGGGATTGAGGAGAGCAGACCCGCCTCAAGCTTGTCACGCATCTTTTTAACCCTGCTGTTCTCATCCGCCATATTGGCAGCCACGAACTCACAGGCCCGGCCCAGCCCGATGATCGAGGCCACATTTTCGGTGCCGCCGCGACGGCCCCGTTCCTGATGACCGCCCACCAGAAAGGGCATAAACGGGGTCCCCCGGCGCACATACAAGACGCCGATACCCTTTGGCCCATGCAGCTTATGTCCTGAGATGGAGAGAAAATCTATGTCGGTTTCGGACAGGTTAATGGGAATTTTGCCCACGGCCTGAACGGCATCGGTATGAAACAGAATGCCTCGTTCTTTTGCCATTCTGGCCATCTCGACCACAGGGAAAATCACGCCGGTTTCATTGTTGGCCCACATGACACTGACAATCGCCGTATCCTCGGCCAGGGATTCTTCGTATTTCTGGAGATCAAGGCACCCTTCGGCGTCCACCATCAACCGGGTCAGTCGATGTTTATGCCCGGTCAAACGGTCAAGATTTTCGCAGAGATTCTTTACTGCCGGATGTTCGACCCGGGTTGTAACCACATGCCGCTTTTCAGGAAATGACTGGAGGGCGGAAAGAATGGCCGTGGAATCACTTTCGGTGCCGCAGCTGGTAAAAATAATCTCTTCCGGTTCGGCCCCCAGTAAATCCGCCACTTGTTTTCGGGCCTGGGAAATCGCAGCCCCAACCTGCCCGCCAAAACGGTGCATGGACGAGGGATTGCCATAATAATCGTGCAGATAGGGTAACATGGCCTCCAACACCTCGGGCGCGATTCTGGTGGTGGCATTATTGTCCATATAAACGGCATCGTTGTGGGTCATCATTTGGATTCCTCCACGATCAGGGTGTCAAGAACCAGCTCACGGAGTTTTTTCTCCACATACTCCTTGATGGTGGTTTGTGATTTTACACAGCTGGTACAGGCGCCGCGCAGGGAAACAAAGACAAAATCGCCATCCACATCAACCAGTTCGATGTCACCGCCATCCTTGCGCAGGCCGGGTCTGATCTCACGCTCCAGGGCTTCTTCGATCTTCTTGATCTTCTGCAGGGTGGTCATCCGGGGCTTGGTTTTTTCCGCCAGATTTTTGAGACTGATTCCCTGATGAGAGGTTTCCACCAGGATATCACGGAGACGATCCAGGCACTTTCCACAGCCGCCGCCGGCCTTGGTAAAGTTGGTGATCTCTTCCACGGAATGGAGATTGGACTCCTTAATGGCCCTGATAACCTCAAGATCAGTGACCCCGAAGCACTCACAGACGACCTCACCTTCCGCCATGGGCAGCTTCAGGCCGCGATAATCGGCGATGGCGGCCTCAAGGGCCTCCCGGCCCATGACCGAACAATGCATCTTCTCTTTAGGCAAACCACCCAGACGATCCGCGATATCCTCATTGGTGACCTTGGAGGCCTCCTCCAGGGTCATGCCAATGATCATCTCGGTCAGGACAGAAGAGGAGGCAATGGCGCTGGCGCAACCAAAGGTCTTGAATTTGGCATCGGTTATCACCTCGTTGTCATCGAGCTTAAATGTCAACTTCAAGGCGTCACCACAAGCCAGCGATCCCACATTGCCGGTACCCGAGGGATTTTCAATCTCCCCGACATTCTTGGGAAACAAAAAATGCTGCTGAACTTTATCGGTATATTCCCACATGCGTTGCTCCTGTCATTTTGTAAAAACAGGTGAACAAAAAAACATTTCCCATTCACCTCTATTTTTTAATCTTGATCACACTAAATGCTGCATGGTTAAAAATCAACGAACAATTCAAGTCATTAAAAATCAATTCACCAAAAAAACTTAAATTCAAGATGGTTCACGTTGCCATCAATTCTTCTGACAACGGTGATGCGGACAAAAAAACCTGGGTGAATTCTCCCTCCGCGATGGCAGTCTCACAGGGAGGCAGGTTCGAGCAAACCAACCTCCTGCAACATTGCCCTGGCAGCCTGCACAAGGTTTCCAGTGCCGCTGGCAGTGCGGGACTCCACATAATAACGAACCTTTGGCTCCGTTCCTGATGGCCGGATCATGATCCAGGAACCATCTTCAAAAATCATCTTGCGGCCATCTATATCAATGACCTCGGCAATACGCTGATCATTTTCGCCCACCCTGACAGATACACCCGGCCCGTACTTTTGCAGGCCCTGGAGAATGACCTTCAGCTCTTCTCCCCTGGCACTCACCGGAAGGCCACCGCGATCGGGATAATAGGCCCCATACTCCGTTTCAATGCGAAGCAGATATTCACCCAGATTGATATTCAGCGTCAGGATCATATCCATGGCCAGCAGCAGACCTATATAGGCATCTTTTTCCGGAGTATGGCCTATGACCGAGATCCCATCCGACTCCTCAAAACAGACCAGAGCCCGACCAATCACCGGCTTGAATTCCTTAAACCCGACCCGGGGCTCAAAGATCTCTTCATGGAAGGCCTTGGCCAGCGCGTTGGCAAGATTGGAGGTGGCCATGGTCTTGGCCACCATTCCCCTTTTACCCTTGATCTGGTGCAGGAAATGGTAGGCCATGGCCCCGAACTGGTTCATACTGATCTCCACCATGCCGTCGGTGAAACGAATGCGATCACCGTCCGGATCGATGATGGCTCCCAGCTTGAGGCCTTCCGGGCGTGCCCGTAACGTTTTTCCCACCTGCTCCATATTCACCGAAGAGGGTTCCGGGGCAATGCCGTCAAAGGTCACGTCCGCGTTGGCGCGCAGATGAATCAGCCTCCCTCCGCCCTTACCCTCAAAAAGAGGCGCTATATGGAGCCGACTGGCTCCATGCACGGAATCAATGGCCACGCAGAACCCATGATTGCCCGCAAAGGCCTGCATGATCCCGTCCAGATCCAGGCCGTGGCTGGAGACATTGCGGCGCACCAGAGACTTCCAGCATTGCAGTGAATCAAAGGGGTGGATATCGGTGCGCTCAGAGGGAACCACAAGGCTTGCGAATGATGGCACCGAAGGAATGGAATCTTCCCCAATAAGTGTCCGGGCATTGGCCGTAATCCTGTCGGTCAACTCCGAGACAGCCGGGCCGGCATCGGCTGCGTTGTATTTAAACCCTCCATACTGCAGAGGATTATGGGATGGGGTGAGATTGATGGAAAAAGCCGCGCCCAGCTCCAGAAGGGCCGCTGACAACACTCCGGTGGTGGACTCTGCCGCATAATGCACTGTAAATCCAGCATTCACCAGAACCTCAATGACTGCGGCTGCCAGAATCTCTCCACCAAAACGGTTGTCAAATCCCACCACGCAACCCTTAACCTGGGCCTCCGCCAAACTTGCCACACCTAAAAATTGTGCCAGATCCTGGTACTTATCAAGTTCCTGATACATCTGAATAATGGCGGTGGTAACGGAGGAAACAGATCGCACAAAGAGATCTTTTCCCAATATTCCCCGCCACCCGGAGGTACCAAAATTTACCACATCCCGCGGTTGCCCGGCATTGGACACAATCTCGGCCAGAACCAGCTGATACACCTGGTCAATATATTTCTGCCAGACCACACCTTCATTCCTTCTTCTTTCCACAAGCTTCTGAATCAGGGCGAAATAATCACTATTGGTATGATCAGGCCCAATATTGCAGCTTTTATACAGGTCACGAACGGTTTCAGATGGTGACGTCATGGAAGTTCCTCTGTGAAAGGCTTGGTTCAAAAATGGAACGGATCATGGAGCATCAGTACCTTGTTTCCTGGAAGATTTCACCTTGACGGGGCCCTTCTTTTCCAGAAGAATTCCGAGGGCGTCTTTAATGGTCTGGGGATAATGGAAAAGAACCCCTTTCCGAATATCTTCCGGTATCTCAAGGACATCTTTTTCATTGAGCACCGGCAGGACCAACTCCCTGATGCCGGCCCGGAGGGCGCCAAGAACCTTCTCCCCTATTCCACCCACCGGCAGGACATCACCGCGCAGGGTAATCTCACCGGTCATGGCCAGATCGGGACGAACAGACCTGCCGGTGATGACGGAAACCAGCGAGGCCACCATGGCGACTCCGGCAGAAGGGCCATCTTTGGGAATTGCTCCCTCCGGCACATGCACATGTATATCAACCTTTGAAAACAGCTCCTCATCAATACCCAGCTCTTTTGCGTGCGATCGGATATAACTGTGCGCCGCCGTGGCGGATTCCTTCATCACATCACCAAGCTTACCGGTCAGGGTCAGGCCGCCGTTCCCCTTCATCTTTGAGCTTTCAATAAAGAGGATCTTCCCTCCCACCGGCGTCCAGGCAAGCCCCGTGGCCAGGCCGGGTCCCCAGTTGCGGGCCTTGATCTCAGGAAAGAATCGGACGGGACCAAGGAAGGAATAAAGATCAGCGAGCCCGACCACCCTTTTCCCCTTGTGGCCCCGGGCCACTTCGGCAGCGATCCCCCGACAGATGGCAGCGATCTCCCTCTCCAGATTGCGCACCCCGGCTTCACGGGTATAGGATTCCACCAGTCCACCCAGGGCCTCATCGGATATCTCCAGGTCATCGGCGCCCAGCGCATGCGCCGTCATCTGTTTGGACAGGAGGTGGCGCCTGGCAATGGCCACCTTTTCCTGCAAGGTGTAGCCGGACAACTCCACCACCTCCATCCGGTCCCGCAAGGGTTCAGGGATCGTATCCAGGACATTGGCGGTGGCAATAAACATGACCTTGGAGAGATCAAACTCCAGATCCAGATAATGATCGGTGAAGGTGGAGTTCTGCTCCGGGTCGAGAACCTCGAGCAGGGCCGATGAAGGATCGCCGCGGAAATCATTACCAAGCTTGTCAATCTCATCGAGCAGAAAAACCGGATTGTTGGTCTTGGCCTTCTTCAGGCTCTGGATAATCCGGCCCGGCAAGGCGCCGATATAGGTGCGCCGATGTCCCCGTATTTCCGCTTCATCCCTCAGTCCGCCCAGGGCGATGCGGACAAATTCCCGGTTCATGGTCTTGGCGATGGACTGGCCCAGGGAGGTCTTCCCCACTCCCGGAGGGCCGCTGAAACAGAGAATCGGGCCGTGCATATCCTGCTTCAGTTTGCGCACCGCCAAAAACTCGATGATTCGTTTTTTTATCTTCCTCAGACCATAATGATCACGTTCCAGATCACTCTCCGCCTTGTCAAGATCCAGGGTATCGGTGGAGGATTCGAGCCACGGGAGATCAAGTATCCAGTCAAGATAATTGCGGGTGACGGAGTACTCGGGGGAGGAAGGGGAAATTCTCTCCAGACGAACCAGCTCCTTATTTACCACACTCCGCGTCTCTTCCGGCAGGATCTTGGCACCAAATTTCTCTCGCAGCTCCTTCACCTCTACCTTCTCACCATCCTCACCCAGCTCCTTGCGAATGGAGTCCATCTGCTGGCGAAGAAAAAATTCCCGCTGCCGGCCATCGATATCCTTTTTCACCGATTCCTGCAGTTTGTGACTGGTCTCCACGGTCTCCAATCGTTTGCTGAGCTCCATCATAACTCTTTTGAGGAGTTCTTCAAAATCCCGTATCTCAAGGATTTCCTGTTCCTCGCCAACCTTGAGATTCAACTGACTGCTGACCAGGTAGCTGATATGAAAGGGATTTTCGAGGGCGTTGAGGGTGGCTGCCAATTCCTTGGGCAGTTCCATCAGTTGCACAAGCTTGGCAAACTGGGTGCGAAGACTGAGAATCATGGCCTGTCCCTGGGGGCTCTCATGCCATTCCATGGGAATTTCTGCCACCGTTGCCTGATGATACGGGGTTGTCTCTATGATTTTGAGAATTTCAATCTTTTTGGTGCCACTGATCATCACATGGTAATTGCCTTCCTTTTCCTTGCTGAGTTTATGAATATAGCCAATGACCCCAACCCGGTACAGATCATCTTCCGAGAAGTGATCCACACCTTCCGGAACAGGTTTTTTGGTGGAGGCAAGTCCTATCATCCGGTCTCCGAGCAAAGCGGCATCAATGAGCTGTTTCGATGAATCATCGGCAATCTGGAGGGGAAAACCCATCCCCGGAAAAAAAACGAACCCGTTGAGCGGAAGAATGGGAAGGGTACCCGGGACTTCCAGGCTGGTGGGATCAACATTTTCTCCCGATTGTTTTTCTGTGATCTGCTTTTGCGTTTCCATATTTCATCCCCCAACCCGTATCCTGACAGTTATCTGACTTCCGACCTTCTTCTTTTTCAGGGAAACCACAAGGATTCCGTCCAGATACGAAGAGGCTACCTTTTCCACATCAATCATCACCGGCAAGGCCACGGTGCGGGCAAACAAGCCATGCTCAAGTTCCAGTTGATGGATACAGACAATGGTTTCCGGCCTGGAAAGCTGGCGTCGGCCGCTGATGTGCAGCTGATGCTCTTCCACAAGAAGCTCCAGTGATTCCTTGGTTATTCCTGCAAGATCACAATATACTGTTATTTCATCACATGATTCATAAATATCCACCGAGGGCCGCCAGAGACCGGAGTCAAGCCGGACCATTTTTGCATAGGACAAATTTCGCACAATTCGACCAGTTAACATTTGCATCTCCCCAATAAAAAATAAACTTCCGATCTGCGGGTTTTCTTCCCAATCCTTGTAACGCGCGTCCAGATAGCCAGTCAACTCCGTGAAACCAGCTTTTTTTGTACGATCCAAGCCATCAGCCAACACTAAAAACAAAAAAAGGGGCAAGGATGTATGCAAAAACCCCCAGTGGAACCATAATTCATCTTCCCGATTTTGAGAGTATGAATGAAAACGTATCTAAAAGTCAACAAAATAGAGGCCCAGGGACGACCTGATTCCCCGGTGTAATCCGGGATCAGCCCCCCATAAAATGATGGGACGAGTGTACAAATCGTGACCATGGAGATCTTCATTTCAGTCTACACCTTGACGAAATGACACTATTTTTTATATAGTAAACATGTTATTTATAGAGGCGATGACAAACACACGTTTTCCGTTTTTTTTACAAACTTATCCCAGCAGGAGAAATCAACATGGGTCACACTCACGACAAAGAACTTATTCTTTGGTTTGACGATATCGGCATTGACGATGTCCCTATGGTCGGCGGCAAAAACGCCTCCCTTGGCGAAATGTACCAGCATCTTACCTCCGAAGGTGTTGCCGTGCCCCATGGTTTTGCCATCACCGCCTATGCCTATCAATATCTCATTCAATCAGCAGGCATTGAAGATGCTGTCCGCGAGGCCCTCGATGGTCTTGACACCCATGACCTGAGAAATCTCCAGGAGCGAGGAAAAAAGGTCCGTGCCATAATCAGGGGAGCCGCGTTCCCCCAGGATCTGCAGGATGCGATCATCAATGCCTACAAAGTTATGGAGGCAGAATACGGCAAGGATGTTGATGTGGCCGTCCGTTCCTCCGCCACCGCCGAAGACCTGCCGGATGCCTCCTTTGCCGGCCAGCAGGAGACCTATCTCAATGTCCGCGGGTATGACGCCATCCTTGATTATTGCAGCCAGTGCTTTGCCAGTCTCTTCACCGATCGTGCCATCTCGTATCGGCATGACAAGGATTTTGGTCAGTTTGACGTCTATCTCTCCATTGTTATCCAGAAGATGGTTCGATCCGACTCTGCAAGTTCCGGTGTTCTCTTTACCATTGATACCGAATCCGGATTCAAGGATGCGGTTTTTATCACCGGTGCCTGGGGACTGGGCGAAAACGTGGTTCAAGGGGCAGTCACCCCTGACGAATACTTTGTTTTTAAACCCACCCTAAAGGAAGGAAAACGCCCCATTGTCTCCAAGCGGGTTGGCTCGAAAGAGCTCAAGATGATCTATGACAACGACCCCAACACCCCGCATCCGGTCAAGAATATCCCCACAACCAAAGAAGAGCGTGAGTCCTACGTCATCAGCGACGACGAGATTCTGCAACTGGCCCGATGGGCGGTTGTCATTGAGAACCATTATAAAAAAGGTATGGATATCGAGTGGGCCAAGGATGGCGACGGGATCACCAAGGGCACCGGCAAGCTGTTTATCGTTCAGGCCCGTCCTGAAACCGTCCACTCCCAGACCTCGAAGAAGGTCATGGAAACCTATGTGCTCAAAGAGCATGGCAAGCAAATTGCCCATGGTCAAGCCGTCGGTGCAAAAATTGGTCAAGGCCGCACCAGGGTCATCGAGAGTGTCTCCGGGATCCATGATTTCAAGAAGGGCGAGGTGCTGGTCACTGATATGACCGATCCTGACTGGGAGCCGGTTATGAAAATCGCCGGTGCCATTGTTACCAACCGTGGCGGTCGGACCTGTCATGCCGCCATCATCTCGCGTGAGCTTGGCATCCCCTGCATCATCGGCACGGTGAATGGTTCCAAGGCCATTCCCAGTAACATCGATGTCACCGTTTCCTGCGCTGAAGGGGAGACCGGAGTGGTGTATGATGGTCTGCTGAAGTTCGAAGTGGAGCGGCTCGATCTGGACAATATCCCGGCAACCAAAACCAAGATCATGATGAACGTGGGGATTCCGGAGAAGGCCTTCACCGAATGCCAGATCCCCAACGAAGGCGTCGGGCTTGCCCGTGAGGAATTCATCATCAACTCGCACATCGGCATCCATCCTCTGGCCCTTTTCAACTTTGAGAAGCTGAAGGCCAAGGCCGCGGCTGGTGATCGTGATATTGACGCGATAGTCAAGGAAATTGAGGCCAGGACTTCTGCCTACCCCCTGGACAAGAAGCAGTTCTTCATCGACAAGATCGCTGAAGGGGTTGGACGTATTGCCGCCGGCTTTTACCCCAAAGATGTCATCGTCCGTCTATCAGATTTTAAATCCAACGAATATGCCAACCTGGTGGGCGGCAAGCTCTACGAACCGGTGGAGAGCAACCCCATGATTGGCTGGCGGGGAGCGTCCCGCTATTACGATCCGAAGTATAAAGCTGCCTTTGAGATGGAATGCATGGGGCTGCTTAAAGCCAGAAACGATATGGGCTTGACCAATATCAAGCTGATGGTGCCTTTCTGCCGCACCCCCGCTGAAGGCCGCAAGGTTATCGAGGTTATGAAGGAATTTGGTCTGGTGCAGGGTGAAAACAATCTCGAGGTCTATGTCATGTGCGAGATTCCCTCCAATGTCATCTCCGCTGACGCCTTTGCCGATATCTTTGACGGCTTCTCCATCGGCTCCAACGATCTGTGCCAGCTCACTCTGGGACTGGATCGAGATTCAGACCTGGTTGCCCATCTTTTTGATGAGCGCAATCAGGCGGTCAAGGATATGGTCAAGATGGTGATTGATACGGCCAAACGAAGGGGCAGAAAAATCGGCATCTGCGGTCAGGCCCCGTCCGACTTCCCGGAATTTGCCACCTTCCTGGTGGAGTGCGGCATTGATTCCATGAGCCTGATTCCTGATACCGCCATCAAGACGCGACTGGCTGTTCATCAGAAGGAAAAGGAAATGGGGATCAATCCCTGATCGATTGACACCATCCGTCTCGATGAAAAATCAGAAAAGGCATGACCCCATGGGATCATGCCTTTTCTGATTCAAGCTCTATTCCGCTTTTCAGCTGCCTTCCCCCGCCTCCAGGGGCCGGGCCTCATCAACAAGCATCACCGGAATATCATCACGAATGGCATAGACCAGCCGACACTTCTCACACACCAGGCCATCCGCTGACCCATTGAGCTTAATCGGCCCTTTGCATTTGGGGCAGGCCAGAATATCCAGTAAATCTTTATTGATCATTTTCCCCTCCAATAAAATATCGACGACAATCCAAGCCTGTCTTGTTCGACCAATTCTCCCTTATACTGGTCATACCCTATCATAATCACGGTGGGATTTCATCTCGAAAGCAGATTGCGTCCATCCATTCTGGACTGTTTTTCCATGACATGGTAAAGTCACTTCACACAGTAAATAGAAATCAGCAGAAAATGGTTGGAACCGATATTCAAAAGAGTAGAACTGGACAATGAGTGGCCTCCGCCACGATCGCATCATCTCGATATTAAGGGGAAAAATGAAAAAAAATACAACAAAGCTCGGGTTTATCGGTGGCGGGCAGATGGGTGAAGCCCTGATTCGCGGCATAATTCAGTCCGGGCTCTACGCGGCGGGGGATATTCTGGTCACTGAACCAGACGAGAGCAGGCGCGGGTATCTTCAAGATACTTATCAGGTGCACCCCTTCGAGGGCGGAGCCTCCATCTGGAAGGCCTGCGGCACGGTTATCCTGGCGGTCAAACCGCAGGTCATGGCCACCCTTCTCGCCGGCGCAAAAAAGATGATTACCCCCCGCCACCTGATCATCTCCATTGCCGCCGGACTTCCCATTTCCTTTTATGAAGAGCATCTCAATGGTCTTCCATGCCGAATCGTCCGGGTCATGCCCAACACCCCGGCCCTGATCCTTGAAAGCGCATCGGCCCTCAGCGGCAACAGCAATGTCACCCCTGCCGACATGGCTCTGGCCACATCCCTGTTTGACGCAGTGGGCAAGGCCATCGTCATGGATGAGCGTTATCTGGACGCGGTCACCGGCCTCAGTGGTTCCGGGCCGGCATATGTTTTCAGCTTTATTGAGGGCATGATCGACGCGGGGGTGAAAGTCGGCCTGGCCAGACCCGTTGCCGAGACCCTGGCGGTGCAGACTGTCCTCGGATCGGTTAAGCTTATGCTGGAGACGGGAAAACATCCCGCCGTCCTCCGGGACATGGTCACCTCGCCAGGGGGCACCACCATCGCGGCCCAGCAGGTCATGGAAAGGGCTGGATT
The DNA here is from genome assembly GCA_013426795.1 of Desulfocapsa sp. Lineage (GTDB taxonomy): Bacteria > Desulfobacterota > Desulfobulbia > Desulfobulbales > Desulfocapsaceae > UBA2270. The sequence goes on from JACDZF010000033.1 coordinate 18,699, forward strand.
CAAGGGAATCATCATGGATGCCGTTGAAGCGGCAACCAATCGTTCTGCGGAGCTGGGGAAATAAGATGGCGGCACCGTTGCAGCTTCTGACAAGACCGTTTCGCACCGTATCTGATTTTCGGGTACGGCGGGCTGGGATTATCATCAAAAAAAATCATCCGCCGGCGGATGTCTTTTCCGAAAAGCTCAAAAGTTGGCTGGATGATAAAAAAATTACACTCACCATCAATGAGATACCACCGGAGCTGGATATTCTGATCATTGCCGGTGGAGATGGCACCCTGCTTCATGTGGCTGAACAGGCCGCGCGCTACTCCATTCCGGTGATCGGCATCAACCTCGGCAACCTTGGGTTTCTGACAGAACTGACGGAGCAGGAAGCACTCCCTGCCCTGGAGGAAATCATTAACGGATCTGTCTCCATGGAAAACCGGATGATGCTGAAAACGAGAATTATCCGTGACAACCGGGGACTCCAGCCCACAGAATACCGTTACGCGTTAAACGAAGTGGTCATCAGCAAGGGCACCCTGGATCGGGTCATGCAACTCTCCACCAGGGCCAACCAGGACTTCATCACCACCTATAAGGCTGATGGCCTGATCTTTTCAACCCCCACCGGCTCCACTGCCTATAATCTTTCAGCTGGCGGGCCGCTGGTCTATCCGGGGCTGGCCTCAATCCTGGTCACCCCTATCTGTCCCTTCATGCTCAGCAGCCGCCCGATCCTCCTGCCGCCCGAAACCAGACTCAGCACCTGCATTGATAACGGCCCAGGCTACTCCGCCAAAATCATCATCGATGGCCAGTCAGACTGGGACATGCAGAAAGGTGACCTCCTGGAAATAGCAGCGGCGGAACATCCTCTGCTTCTGATCACCTCACCGCACCGCGACTATTTTTCCATCCTGCGCAATAAGCTGCACTGGGGGATTACCCAATCCTTCAGCAATTTATAATCTCAGCCCCCCATAACAGGCGAGCAGAAACAACAGCGCACCGAAAGGCAGGGGCTTCCATGCAGGGGGGAACACACAATATCGGAAACCGAAGAGGCCTCCAGCCACCCCTCTCTTTTTACTTCTCTTTTTTTATGCCGAATTTCTTCATTTTATACTGCAACAAACTCTTGGTGATCCCCAGCCTCTCCGCTGCCCGGGCCTGGACAAAGCCTGCGGAATCGAGGGCACGGTGTAACATCTTTTCCTCCACCGCATAGAGTACATCCCCCAGTTCAGCAGACTCAGGGATGAGCTGCCCCAGATCCATGGCATGGCTCCAGGGGGCCTGGGCATTCCTGTTGGTTGACTCCGGCTGCACATCATCGGCCTCAATGCGGTTATCATTGCAAAGAATCGCCGCCCGTTCAATGGTGTTTTCCAGCTCCCGCACATTCCCCTCCCACGGCAGCATAACCATGAGCCGCAAGGCGTCAGGGCTGATGGTGAGGCCTGGTTTGGCCAGCCGTTCGGCCACAGTCCCGACGAAATATTCCACCAGAATCGGAATATCATCCATCCGTTCCCGCAATGGCGGAAGCGGAACATGAATCACCTTGAGCCGGTAATAAAGATCTTCACGAAACCGTCCCGAATCCACCTCTTCCCGTAAATCCTTGTTGGTGGCGCTGATAATGCGCACATCGACGGCCAGGGTCTTGCTCCCCCCCACCCGTTCGAACCTCTTTTCCTGCAAGGCCCGTAAGAGCTTTGCCTGCAAGGCGAGGGGGATCTCACCTATTTCATCGAGAAAGAGCGTGCCGCCGTCGGCCAGCTCAAAACGCCCTTTCCGCATGACATAGGCCCCGGTAAAGGCCCCCTTTTCATGACCGAAAAGTTCACTCTCCAACAGGTTTTCCGCCAAAGCCGCGCAGTTGACGGTGATAAAGGCCTTCTCCTGACGAGGGCTGTTTATGTGGATGGCCTTGGCCACCAGCTCCTTGCCGGTTCCGCTTTCTCCGGTGATCAGAACCGATGACGGGGTCGGCGCCACCTTTTCTATCAGCTCATAGACTTCAATCATGCGCCCATTCTTGCCCACCATGCCGGAGAAACCGGTGCGGGTCAGAATCGACTGGCGCAGGCGGATGTTTTCACGAATCAGGGAATAGTGCTGCAAAGCCTTATTAATCGTGACGATCAGTTCATCATTGGAAAACGGCTTGGCCAGATAATTAAAGGCCCCGGCCTGCATGGCCGCAACGGCCTTGTCCACCTCCGCAAAGGCGGTGATGATGATAATGGGCAAATGGCTGTTCAACTTCTTGATGGCCTCAAGAAGTTGAAGGCCATCCATTCCCGGCATCTGCATATCGGTGATGACCAGATCGAGATCAACATCCCGCACCAGCTCCAGACCTTCCGCACCGCCCGGGGCGGTAAAGACCTCAAAGCCGTCATCGCGCAGCAACTCGGAAAGGATCACCAGGTAATTCGGTTCATCGTCAACGATCAGTATGGAGTTCATAGTCAGTTTTCGTACGTTGGAGGTTATGGGGAGCCGCTACAGAATAACGTCTTGAAAAGGAACTCTTGCAAAGGACATACAACCGGGACATTCGTGTCTTACAGATTCTATTCGTGTTTTTTCTTCAAGAATAGAATCTGCGAAAGGCACGTATCCCGTTCATCGGGGTTCAAACAAACAGCCCATCAATGAATTGAGAACTTCCTCGAGTCAGGGATTCGTGTTTGTCCGGGAGCGAAGTCTTTCCTTCATCTTCAGCAGAAGTTCCGGGGGCACAAAAATATTTCCGCCACCAGCCAGTGTGGTCGCGGGCCGAACATCACCATGATAATCACTGCCGCCGGTGAGCAAAAGGTTCTTCTTCTCAGCAAGTGCCCGCAGTTTTTTCTTCATCTTATTTGAATGCGTTGGATAATAGACCTCAATCCCATCCAGTCCTGCCGGGACTAAACTGGCCAGCACGGAAGGCAGGCGGGTGAGTTCCGGGTCATTCTGGGTGGGATGGGCCAGCACCGCCAGCCCACCGGCCTGATGAATCAACGACACCGCCTCAATGGCGCTGTAGGCAAAGCGCGAGACGTATGCCACCGCTCCTTTTTTCAGAAACTGATCAAAGGCCTGGGTGATCGTCTTCACCACCCCGTATCGCACCAGAAGCCGGGCGATATGTGGCCGTCCGGTCTGCCCCTGTTCCGACACCCGTTCGAGATCTTCACTGCTAGCTGCCACACCGAGATCATTCAACTTCTGCAGAATCCTGCTGTTCCGATCCGCCCTTGCCCCCTGGAGTATGGCCAGGGCTTCCGCCAGCGCACTGTTTTGGGGATCAGCCCAATATCCCAGAATATGATATTCAACCTTATCATGGAGAACGCTGATCTCAATTCCCGGAACAATCTCCACTCCCATCGCCTCTCCAGCCTTGACAGCCTCTCCCACTCCCGCCATGGTATCATGGTCGGTGAGAGCCAGCGAGGATATTTTTTTTTCTCGTGCCAAACTCACAAGCTCGGTGGGAGTCAAGGTTCCATCGGAAAAATTGGAATGGGTATGTAAATCAATGGACATATCAATACACAGATGGCAGAAATCCCTCAGGCTTGAACGCTGCAATATATCTCAAATATGTTCCCAACCTACCGGAAACAGATAAAACTTTCAATGGGATAGAGCTGGATGGGAGAGGCCATGGCACGTATCCCGTTGATTGGAGTTCGATTCCATTGATATGAAGAAATCCACAGGAGTTGTTTCTAACACGGGGCTTAGTCCTCATTATACCCTTTAGTTTTGTGTAAAAATTCTGGATGTTACCGGGATATTTTGATAAAAGCAGCCTCGAAATCTCTGTCGACCATATTTGCCAGACAGTTTTTCCCGGTGAAGGTTCTGTCCAGAAAATTGTATTGACCAGACTGCCATTTTCCATTTAGATACATTGCAAGTTCTTTAC
>JACDZF010000300.1 GCA_013426795.1 Desulfocapsa sp.
GGGCTCTTATGCCACCGTCCAGAAACCAGCAATCTGTTCCGCTGGTTCCTGGTGTGGCGTGCAGAACTTGACCAAAGAAGCGCCAAAAGGCAAGGTCTTCTCCCTTGCTTGTCTGATTTACGGGCTCTTATGCCACCGTCTTTCCGGAGGCATAAAAGACTTTTCCACAAGAATCATCCATCATACCGGATCCATCATACCGGAACTGACTTTCCAGACAATCCCCGGAAGCAATCAAAGAAGAGTTACAGCTCCTCCGATTTTTGAGTCAGGTCAGTTTCCAAATCCGGTTCATCATCATCGACAAAGACAATGGCCTTGCCTTCCGATAACGCGGTTGCCAACTTTTTTCTGGCAGTGGCAACAATCCGCTGAATAGTTCCCCGGGATACCCCCATAAATTTTCCTGCTTCTTCCTGGGTTAATCCATCACGATCGCAGAGCCTGAGTGCTTCCAGCTCATCACGAAACAACTCGATCCGGTCCAGCATGCTAAAGGGAGTACCAGTTGGCTTATAGGCACGTCCACAGAAGTTTCCCTGACATTGACGTATTTTTTTAGGACGTGGAGACATGGTGTTTATCGCCGGTAAATGAAAGAATATTTTTATGGTGGAAGAAATAAAAATGGCAGCCTTGCATGTAGAATTGCCATACAGACTGCCATAACTCACTTTTTTTTACTCTAGAAACAATCACAAATCAAATTAATTCATAATAAATAAATTAATGGTGATCATGTCCATCCCCACCGCAAACCTGATCAGCACGCATCACCGGCAGATTTCCAGCCACGAAATGTTCGACAACGGTTGCGACATCGGTAATCGTATTGCGATCAGCCCAATACACATCTATGCCGACCTGATTAAATCCCTGCAAGGGACGCGCGCCCATACCACCCACCACAATGGCCTGAACCTTGGCATCATGCAGGATATTGACTGGAACCATGCATCCGCCTGAAACATGCTCAGGGGTGGGAACCAGCTCGATGGTCTTGATTTGCTTCTGATCATCCAGTTCGATAATGGTAAAAATATCACAATGGCCAAAATGACCTGAACGAAGGGCCTGCATCCCACCGGGATTGTCTGTTGGAATTGCTATACGCATTTTCACTTCTCCTTTAATAACCGGCACAGCCGGATTGGTTGAAACTCTCTTGAATTTTAAATTTCCTAACCTTTCCAAAAATACTCCATGGCAAAAAACTTGGCTCTGTTGACCTGTTAAAAGGTCAGTCCCAGATCTCCCCTCCAGATAACCTCCTTGATCTATTCTGTATATCCCCGTCTTCCATGAACGACCAGGTTGAGACTTCCATGGGCTAAGTCATAAAACCGTGTCCTGTTAACAAACATATACACAATTAACCATCTGCCACTTTTCTGTCAAGAACATTATGGCTCATCAGACAAAAGCGTCCATTGTCCATGAAGAACCACAAATAAATTGGTTTTAAACCGATTTTATTCAATACGAATGGAGCCTACCCCTTCTTCCTTATCCTCTATCCCGTTGGAATTACTTCCCGTCCTGGAAACTGGTGTCTGCCCTGTCCCTGGATACGGATCATGTCTTTCACGACTGTTCAGGGAAAACCGTTGCGGCGCGGAATCCTCTCTCTGAGCTGGCTCATCAACGAGCTCCGGTCTTACGTCCAGAGGTTGCTTGAAGACTGCCATCAATCCATCATGGAGACCAAACAACGTCACCAGTTCCCAGCCCGCCTGACCAAATTCATTTAACGACTGCTCAACTTCCGCTTCATCCAGAAAAGAACTGCTCAGCAGCCCTTCTTTTTTGAGTCCATATTGTATGGTTTTATATCCCCACCGCATAATCCCTTTCATGCCTCTCAAATTTATCCTGAATTTTTCATAAAACCCATCGCATCCCTGTCAACAACTTGATATAATTGAAGATATAATCTCTAAGCCCGTTAAAAAAATAACAGGTACGAGTGACCTTCTCCCATTTATTGGAGCAGTCGCAGGTTCGTGATTTCGGCTTGGACCTCTTTGAATATCCCTATGATCGTTCTTCGCTGACTCAGCTTGATTTCATGTCTTTCTTCCTTTTGAGGTTTATAGACTGAAATCACTAACTTTACAATGGTACAGT
>JACDZF010000034.1 GCA_013426795.1 Desulfocapsa sp.
CTTTCGCAGATTATTTTCTTGCAAAAAAACAAGAATAGAATCTGTAAGGCACTAAGTTCCCCCGGCCAGACTGAAAAAATCTCCGAAGAAGAAAAATCCATTGACAGACAAAGAAGTTCTTTTTATAAGTGCGGATTGTTTTTTGAATAAATGCTTTTTTTCACAGAGACCTTTCCAAGGGAGATGCCACTGTCGGCCCCTTCCGAATCTTAAGATAGACTGGAGTCCTAAATGATAGAAGTTGAAGTCCGGGGAGACATTGAATACGCCATCAGACAACTCAAAAAAAAGCTGCAGATTGACGGGATCAAACGAGAGCTGAAACGGCGTGAATGCTATGAGAAACCCAGCATCATGAAACGCCGGAAACAGGCCGAGGCCCGCCGAAAACTCCGCAAATTCAACCGTACCCGAAAGGCGTAAGGTCTCAGGAGACAGGGACACCTGGAGTCGACCCTTCCCACTCCAGGCGTCCAATCCTCTCTATCCTGACACCCTGCGACACATCGCCTGATTCCCTCTTCCCGCCCCTTCCCCCCGCAATTTATCTCCGCAAGATCACTGTATCTTCGCTACCTGATCACCGAGAAGCGCCTGGCAAACAACACTGTTCAGGCCTATCAGGCTGATATTAATATTTTTTTCAGATTCCTTCGGCAGCAAAAAATCCTCGCACTGGAAGAAGTTACAAGCACCACCGTGCACCTCTTCCTCGAACATTGCGGCAGACAGAGGCTTTCCCATCGCAGCAATGCCAGAAGAATTTCGGCCCTTAAAAGTTTTTTCGGCTTTTTGCTGGCAAGCGCGGCCCTCAGCCACAACCCCCTGGCCGCCATTGACCTTCCACGCCCCGGCAGCCGGCTCCCGAAAGCCCTGTCCATCAGCGAAGTCACCAGCCTCCTGACTCCACCCGCCGTCATCACCCCCCAGATCCAAAGAAACTACACCATGCTCCATCTTCTCTACGCCACCGGCATCAGGGTGTCAGAACTGGTCTCCATCCCCCTTGCGGCGTGCAATCTCAGCTCCTGCTTCATCAGGGTCATGGGCAAGGGCAACAAGGAGAGGCTCATCCCCTTTGGCATTCCGGCCCGGGAAATCATCGAACAGTACCTTGCCACCGCCCGCCCGCTGATCCTCAAGGGCAGGCGCAGCAACATCCTTTTTGTCAGCAACCGCGGCCAGGCCATGACCAGACTCCGTTTCTGGCAGATCATCAAGGAGGCGGCCCGGGCAGCCAATATCAGCAAGGCCATTTCCCCGCACATGCTGCGCCATTCCTTCGCCACCCATCTTCTCACCCATGGCGCTGACCTGCGCTCCGTGCAGCTCATGCTCGGCCATTCCGATATTGCCACCACCCAGATCTACACCCACATCGACCAGGACCGACTCAAGGAGCTTCATAAAAAATTTCACCCCCGCGGATGAGAGGTTGCCGGATCACCGTCATTCGACGTATAGTAAAGGGATTTCAGAGACAGAGCCGCAAATCTTAAATTCCCAGGAAGCACCGAAAAAACCGATCCTTCAGCACTGGCACGTGCTTGAGACCATCACTCCCTCCATCAATAGAGCAACCAAAGGAAAGGCCCATGCGCATTGCAACCATCATCTACCATCTCGCCCTCTCCTTCTGGGTGGGCGGAGCCGCTCTGTTCACCACCACCCTGACTCCCACCCTCTTCAGATCCTATTCCCGGGACATGGCAGGGGGAATCGTGGGCGTGCTTATCCCCGGGTATTTTTACTGGGGAATGGCCTGCGGCATCATCGCGCTGCTCTGCCTGTTCCTGACTCGACCACAAGGTCGATCGGCCAGGGTGGCCGTAATTCTTCTTGTCATCATGGTCAGCCTGACGGCGGCCCAGGCCTTTCTCATCGTCCCGCGCGCTGCCGCCCTGAAAAGGGACATTCCCTCCTTCGACACAAGCCCTCCTGATCATCCGCTCCGGGTTCAGTTCCGCAAACTCCACGGGATTTCGGCTGCGGCCAATCTGGCGGTCATTGCCGGCGGCATCTTTCTGGTCATCCTGGCCACCCCGCGAACCCGGGATCGCGACCATAAAATAGAGTCACCCTGAGCCCCCGTTCCCCGGCAATGCACGTTATCACCACCCATCTCAATGCCGATTTTGACGGCCTGGCCTCGATGATTGCCGCCCGCAAGCTCTACCCGGAAGCGGTTATGGCCTTTTCCGGGTCACAGGAAAAGAATCTGCGGGACTTTATCCATGAAATCCTGGGAGACCAGTATCCCTTTATCAGACTCAAACACATCGATCTCAAGGAGGTCAGCCGGCTCATTGTCGTGGACACCAGGAACCCCAGGCGCATCGGCCCCTTTGCCGCCTGTCTCGACAACCCGGGCCTGTCCCTCCACCTCTATGACCATCACCCGGACAGCCCCGATGACATGAAGGGAGAGCTGGAGGTCGTGGAGAATATGGGCTCCACCACCACCCTTTTCACCGGCATCATCCGCAAGCGGAACATCGCCCTCACCCCCGCTGAGGCCACCATTCTGGCCCTTGGCATCTACGAAGACACCGGCTCTCTCACCCACCCGACCACCCGGCCTGCCGATCTCCAGGCCGCCGCCTGGCTCCTTGAACAGGGGGCGCAACTGGAGATCATCTCCCAGTTCATCACCTACGATCTCAGCGCCCATCAGGTCGAACTCCTCCACACCCTCATGGAGACAGCGCGCAGCTACAGCATCCAGGGCGTCGAGATCGTGGTGGTCACCCTCACCCTGCCTGAATACTCCGACGACTTCGCCCTCATCGTGCGCCGCTTTATGCTCATGGAAAACCTCGACGCCATCTTTGCCATTGTCTCCATGGACGGCCGGATCTACCTGATTGGCAGAAGCAGTCTGGCTGAGGTCAACAGCGGCGAGATCGCACGGGATTTCGGCGGTGGCGGCCATGCCACCGCGGCCTCGGCCACGATCCACGGCATGACCCTGATCGAGGCCGAGGACAAGCTGATCCGGGCCCTGCACCGCCATATCCATCCCCGGTCCGTGGCCCGGGAGATGCTCTCCCAGCCGGTTATCAGTGTCCCTGCCGAAACCAGCCTCCTCCAGGCCAACACCCTGCTCACCCGCTACAATATCACCGCCCTGCCGGTGGTGGCCTCAGGGGCCGCAAAGACCACAACACCCGACCAGGCCCCGGCCCCGGCCCCGGCCGGCCCCTCAACGGCCCGGGTGGTGGGCATCATCACCCGGCGGATCACGGAAAAATCCATTCACCACGGGCTTGGTCATCTGCCGGTGAGCGAATATATGACCAGCGACATTGAGATCCTCCCCTTAAGCGCCACCCTTGCCGATATCGAAGCCCTGATCATCGAGCGCCGGCAACGGCTGGTCCCCATTGTCCATGAGGGCCAACTGGCCGGGGTGATCACCCGCACCGATCTCCTGAACAGGCTGGTGGGCGACCCGGCCCATGTGCCGAAAAACCTCATGCACGAGACCAGTCAATCGTTCCAGGATAAAACCCGGAACCTCAAATCCCTCCTCGTGGAAAGCCTCGATAAAGAGCTTCTCTCCCTGCTTCAAACCATTGGCGAGGTGGGGGACGCCCTTGCTTGTCGAGTCTTTGCCGTGGGCGGCTTTGTCCGTGATCTGCTTCTGCAGAACAGGAATCTGGATTTAGATATTGTGGTGGAGGGGGATGGGATTGCCTTCGCGAAGAGGCTGGCGGAGAGACTGGGGGGCCAGGTCAAGGCCCATGAGCGGTTTTTCACCGCCATGATTCTGCTGCCGGATCAGAGTTTCAATGGCCTCAAGATCGACGTGGCCACGGCCAGGCTGGAATATTACGATTACCCGGCGGCCCTGCCCACCGTTGAACTTTCATCCATCAAGCTTGATCTCTACCGCCGTGATTTCACCATCAATGCCATGGCCATTCAGCTCAATCCGGCCCAATTCGGCACTCTGTTCGATTTTTTCAACTGCCAGAATGACCTGAAGGGCAAGATCATCCGGGTCCTGCACAACCTCAGCTTTGTCGAGGACCCCACCCGCATCTTCCGGGCCATCCGTTTTGAACAGCGGATGGAGTTTCGAATCGACGGCCATACCTGCCGCCTGATCCAGAGCGCGGTCAAGATGCAGCTCTTCGGCAAGGCCGACGATCCCCGCTTTTTCACGGAACTCAAGCTTATCTTTGCCGAAGACAATCCACTGCCGGCCATCAACCGTCTGGCCGAATTCAAACTCTTCCAGTTTTTATGGCCGGAACTGAAACCCACCCTGAAGATTGACCGCCGCTTTAACCACATCCTGACCCAGGCCGCCCAGGCCCTGTCCTGGTTTCAGCTCCTCTATCTGGAAGGGCCGCCTCCGCCCTGGCAGGTTTATCTCCTGGCGATCATGGGCCGCTCGAAAGCCCCTGAACTCACGGCCTTTTGTCGGCGTTTTGGCCTCTCGTCACGGATTCACACCTTCCTTCTCCAGCAGAAGATTGCCGCCGACAAGATCTCCCACATCCTCTACCACCGAACCACCATCAGCAGGTCAGCCCTCTACTGGCTGCTCCAGGAACTGGAAAACGTCGGCCTGCTCTATCTCATGGCCATCGCCAGAAAAAAGGAGATCAAGCAGGGCGTTTCCCTCCATGTCACCGACCTGCGAAAGATCAAACCCGAACTCACCGGTACCGACCTCAAAGCCATGGGCTATCCGCCCGGGCCACAATTCAAGACCATGCAGCACGCACTCATCAGCGCCCGTCTTGACGGGGTTCTCCACACCAGGCAGGAGGAAGAAAGGTTTATCAGGCGTCATTTTCCCTTGCCGAAAACTCCTTTCGTCCCCGATCCGAGCAACTGACCGCTTTTTCTTCCGGGCCCTGACACTACCGCCTAGGCCGTCAGTTTTTTGGCAATCCTGGCAACATGTTCCCCCTGAAAGCGGGCTCCCGCCAGCTCATTGACACTGGGAGACAGGCTGCCCTCAGCACCGGCCACGGTGGAGGCACCGTAGGGAGAACAGCCGGTGATTTCCGTGGTATTCATCTGACCGGCAAAGGTATAGGGCAGGCCAACCACCACCATCCCCTGATGGAGAAGGGTGATATGAAAGCTCAAAATCGTCGATTCCTGACCGCCGTGCTGGGTATTGCTGCTGGTGAAGACACTGCCTGCCTTGCCCGCCAGCGCCCCTGTCCGCCACAACTGGCCGGTGCCATCGAGAAACTGCCGCATCTGGCCGCACATGTTGCCAAAACGGGTGGGGGTGCCGAAGATCACCGCGTCCGCCTCCCCCAGCTCCTCCACCGTGCACACCGGGATCTGGGCCTGGGCACTCTGAGCCGCAAGGGCACCCATCTTCTCCAGCACCTCCTGGGGCAGGGTCTCCGGTACCCGCCGCAACACCACCTCGGCTCCCTCGACGCTCCTCGCCCCTTCCGCCACGGCCTCTGCCATTTTGCCAACATGGCCATACATGGAATAATACAAAATTACTATTTTCATCTCTGGTTCTCCTTCATATACGATGAGACATCAACAACAGGACAGAAAGAAATTGCTCGAGAGCTCTTATCCTGCCAACGCTTTCTTGATCAACAGCAAGTCACTCCAGGTTTCCTTCTTCATCTCATCCGCCTGGATCAGATAGGAAGGGTGGTAGGTGGGCATCACCGGGATCTGCCTGGCGCCGGCTGGATACTGGTAAAAACGACCGCGCAACTGCGACAGGGACTGGGGCAGATCAAGGAGGGCGCGGGTGGCAATAATTCCCATGGTACAGATCAGCTCCGGCCCAATCACCGCAATCTGCCGCCGCAGATAGGCAAGACAGCACTGAATATGGGCTGCCGTCGGCTGGATGGAGGCAGGAACCGCGCACTTCAGGATATTGGTAATAAAAACGTCCTGGGGGTCAAGCTGAATGGCCGCAAGCATCCGCGCCACCATCTGGTCCTCCTCAAGTCCAAAGAGGAGCTCGGCGGAAGCCGTCGCCTGCCCCCCGGGAAGATTCAGCCAGCCACCGACAATGAGCAGCCTGGCCTTTGGGGTGCCCCGACCGACAACCGCCAGCACCCTCTTCCCATGCAGCTCACAGTTCCGACATCCCTGAATTTCCCGGCCAATATCTTCGAGGGTTTCTGCGACGGAATCCGGCACTCTCGGCCCCCGGTCAGGCTCTGAGGTTATCTTCTCCATCCTGATGGGAGACTCCATGGCCGCATCCATAAGACGCAAACGCCCCACCTCCCTTGGATAGCCCTCAACCCCGAGAACCTGATGGTAGGCAAGTAAGGCTCGAACCTCTCCTATCACCCTCAGCTGCTGCTCATTCATAGTCACGGTTCCGGCGGATTCTCTTCATTGAAGCGGGGACTTCCCCGAGCTGAAGATACCTGGCAATGGCACAAATCACATCCCCTGCTCCTTGACAAAATCCTGGTACGACAAATTGTACCCTTATCCAGGCAACCCAAGACCTTGTCCTGGACCTGATCAATAAAAACATCAGCGCGCCTGTCGCGCCACACCGTCCTTCATACCTTATCGGAGAGAAGAGCCATGCCAATCTATGAATTCAAGTGTAATGACTGCGACAAAACCTTTGAAAGCCTGGTGCTCATCGCCTCCGCCGTTGACACCATCCGCTGTAAACACTGCCACAGCGCCAACATCAAAAAAATACTTTCAGCCACCAGCGGCAGTCCGGCAAAGAATTCAGCCATTCCCGCCGGGGCCCTCTCCGGCTGCTCTGCCCGATCCGGATTTTCCTGAGCGTAGAAACGACAGGGGAGCCGGGCGCTCCCTGATCAGTCACCAGAACAAAGAGCAACATTGCAAGGACTCTCAGCGATATTTGCGGTTCTTTTATTTTCGCTCTTTTTTCGATTCTTTTGGGGAAAAATCGAAGACCTGTTCATCTTTTTTCAATAATCCGTGCTGCTCCCTTGCCACTTCCTCAAGATACCGCTCATCGGTTTTCAACCGTTTGATCTCTTCCCGCAGGGCATTGTTTTTTTCTTTCGTTGCCTGCTTGTCCGCGTTTATCTCGGCTACCCGGAGCTTCTCCTTGTGGAGAAAATAAAGACCCTTGCCCGGGGTAAAAAAGATCGCCAGCACGAGAAGGACCGCAAGCAGCAGAGAGATTCGCAGCAACTTTTTCTGCTGCAATGGCGTCAGGGATGTTTTATATCTCTTTTTCATCATCTCTCTAAGACTCCCCTGGAGTGACAACAACCAAATTCATATCAACCTGTTACCTGTCTGCCATGGCCACCCAACAGCCCCCGATTTATCTGGTCAGCGCCTGTCTTGTCGGGTTTTGCAGCCGTTATGACGGTCAGATTAAGCCCAATTCGCAATGCCGTCAATATCTGAAAAATGGCCTCTGGATCCCCTTCTGTCCCGAACAGATGGGCGGTCTCTCCACTCCAAGATCCCCGGCGGCCTTGACCCAGGGCGACGGCCATGCCGTCCTCGCGGGAAAGGCCCGGGTGATCAACCGGGACGGCAGAGATGTCAGTCGGCAATTTATCAAAGGGGCCGAACAGTCCCTCCTGCTCGCCCGGAGCCAGGCGGTGACCTCCATTTTGCTCAAGGGCGGCAGCCCCTCCTGCGGAATTTCGGGCCTAACCGGAGTTACCGCCGCTCTCCTCCAGCAGCATGGCTTTCATCTGACTGAATTTTAAAAACCCCTGGGGGCCACCTGCCTTCCTGCTATTTTACCCGCATCAGCAGCAGGATGACAATACCGGACTCATACAGCAGATACAGGGGGACTGCCATGAGCATCATATTAACAATATCAGGGGTCGGGGTCAGTATGGCGGCAATAAGGGATATGGCTAAGAGAGCATATTTCCGTTTTCTCTGGAAAAAACTCCGGGAACAGACACCCACCCGGGCAATAAAAACCATAAACACCGGAAGCTGGAAGATGATACCAAATGCGAGGATAAAGAGGGTGACAAAATTGACGAAACGACTGATGGAAATCACCGGACGAAGCTCTTCCGAGCTGAATCCAAGGAGAAACTGAATCCCGAAAGGCAGGGTCAGCAGGTAGCAGAACAAGGTCCCGGCGTAAAAAAGGAGGGTGGTAAAGAAGGCAAAAAAGAAAATCTGCCACCCTTCCACGCCAAAAGGTTTGCCCATGGCCCGCCAAAAAACCGCCATCATCCAGGGCATCAGGACATACAAGGCGGCAAAGGCGGCCAGTTTCACATGCGCGAGAAAGGGTCCGGCGACGGTGAAAAAATAGAGCTTATCCGCCAGATGATGCTGAACAACGCGCAACAGATCGGGGGTGAGGAAAAAAATGACCAGTGTGGAGACAACAATCCCTATCCCTAAGGAGCGCAATGATTTGCGCAATTCGCCAATAAAAATGACGACCTTCCTGCCTCCATCGTTCAACATCGCGACGCCTTCTCCTTTTGTGCTATCCTTGATGGCGTCGCAAAATCATCCTTCCTGAGTCTGCCGCTCTTTTCCTTCCTTATGAAAATGGATCTCATGATCTGCCGGTTTCAAAGCAGGATCGGCGATGATTTCCACCGTAATGTGATGCCTTTTTTCCAGGTCAATCAACTCATGGCGCTTATTGTTCAGTAAGTAGTGGGCGACATCCAGGGGGAACCGGCACTCCACCCGCTCCACAATCTTGCGGCTGGCTCCGGTCTGGATCCGGCGCAGATAAAAGAGGGCCAGGGTTTCCACCGACCGCACCACCCCCCGCCCCAGACAATGGGGACAGACCTGATAGTTCAGGGCCTCCACCGGCGCGCCCAGCTTCTGCCGGGAAATCTGCATCAATCCAAACTTGGAGATGCGGCTGATATCGGCTTTCGCCTTGTCGCGTTTCATGGCAATCTTCACCTGCCGCTCGACTTCACGGATATTCTTCTGACTGCGCATATCTATGAAATCAACGACAATCAGACCGCCCAGGTCGCGCAGACGCAACTGCCGGGTCAGCTCGGTGGCCGCCTCCATATTGGCCTTGAAGATGGCGTCCTCGAAATTCTGGCCCTTGCCGGTGGAACCGGAGTTGACATCAATGGCCACCAGGGCCTCGGTGGGGTCAATGACGATGGAACCGCCCGAGGGCAGAAATACCTGGGGCTGATAGATGGATTCAATCTGGTCTTCCACATTGTACTGATTGAAAATGGGACGAGCGCCCTTATGCAGCCTGACCTTGGTATGCCTCTGCTTGTCAGGCAGCAGATCAATGAAATCCTGCACCTTTTCCATGGCAGCGAGATCATCCACCAGAATTTCCTTGATCTCGGGATCAAAATGCTCCCGAAGAAAGCGAAGGACACAGTCATGATCCTGATAGACCAGCCCCACCCCTTCCATGGCATGGGCCTTGGCCAGGATCTCACTCCACAGCTTGGACAGATAGATGACATCTTTCGACAACGAGGCCTCGGTGAGGTCACTGCTCGCTGTCCGGACAATCCAGCCGATCCCTTCCGGAATCGCAAGGCTGTCCATGATCTCACGCAATTGGGAACGGCGCTCTTCGCCGGTGATTTTTCGCGAAATGCCCGATGAATCGGATCCCGGCATAAGCACCACGCAGCGCCCGGGAAGTGAAAGATAGGTGGTCATATTGGCCCCTTTACTGCCCACCTCCTCCTTCACCACCTGGACCAGCATTTCCTGCCCTCGTTCCAGCACCTCATTGATATTGAGTTTTTTCCACTGATGCTGTTCCACAAGCTGCAATGTCTTTTCACTGACATCATGCCGGTAGTACTCGGGATGGATCTCGCTGAAGGGAAGAAACCCATTTTTTTCCGGCCCGTAATCAACAAAGGCGGCCTGCAGGTTGGATTCCACTGCCACGATCCGGGCCTTGTAGATATTGCTTTTGGTGTGTTCCCGGGCCACGGTGGAGACGTGCAGGGATTCCAGACGACCATCTTCAAGCAGGGCAATCCGACACTCCTCCGGCTCCTCGGCGTTGATCAGCAAGCGGCAATTGGTACACTTGCTCAGCTTTTCTTCCTCGACCTCAGGGACCTCATCGCTCTCATCCCCAGGGCTGTCGAGGCTCTCCGCTGTCGGCTTTTTCCTTCCCCGGGAACGGGATGGCCTGCGGGCAGGCTCAGCGGCGGCTCCCGGACTTCCGTCAGCGGCAGCGGTTTCTGACTCCGGCCCCGAAGCCGAAGGGATATCAGTGTCAGCCCGGTCCAGGTTTCCAGCTTCCTCCGACGACAGCAGGGCCGCGGCTGGAGCGACACCCTCGCCATCCATCTCTGCGGTGGAGGCACTGGTCTCGGTGGTTTTTCGTCTCGACCGGCCTGGGCGTCGGCCCCTCTTTTTCGGGGCAGAGCTTGCCTCCGCGTCAGCATCAAGGCCATCATTTTCCACTGCCGCGGCCTCAATCCGGAGGACAGGCGTTTGCTCTGCCTCTGCCCTTGCCGGCTCTTCCGTCGGCGTCACAGTCGGCGCCACAGAAGCAGACTCCACCGCCTCGCCATCACCACCATCGGATTTCTTGCGCCGTGACCGGGCCGGTCGTTTGCGCCCCGTCTTCTCCGGGGGTGCCGACTGAGCGATGTCAGCTGCGGCCTCGGCCACCGGCACCTGGGGCTGTTCATGCTGTTCAGCGACCGTCTCGACGACATTTCCGTCAGCTGCGGGAGCGGCGCTCTTCCACCAGGCTCCGGTGCTTACCTTGATCTTTTTTTCCTTCTGCGCTTGACCAGCTTCCTGCTCAAGACCTGTTTTCTTTTCAGTCATTCTTCCTTTCCTTGATCCGGCCACAGCTTTGCCTGACAGACAAAATAATGGCGGATTGAAGAGACACCCCGCGAGACATTTCCTGCCGCAAGATATCGTAAAATAGTAAAGGCCGGCGGTAAACAACCCGGCACACTCCCTGGGACCGGCTTCCGAAAAAAAGCCGCCATCCCGTTCCAACTCATCAACAATACGCGAAACCGTCCGGAAAAAGGATTACTCTTGCGGACGATTTATGTAGTGATAAAACTCTTTATCGCTGTGGATAATCTTCTCAATTCTGGCCGCTTCCACCAGCCGCTGCACACACTCACGGGTCAGTTCCAGATCCTGGATATGCAGCGCCTTGTCAATCTCCCCAAGGGGACAGGGACGTCGCTGAAGCATGGAGGCGATTTCCTCCATCAGGGATTCAGGCTTCTGCCTTGTACTTCCGGCTTTTTTCTGCTCCAGGGCCTGAAAATCGACGAGATTATCCACCGGGCCGGCAAAGCCGTCGGACAATATGGCCACGGCCTGCGCCATCTTTTCCCTGGTCACGGGCCGGGCCAGACCATCCATGGGCGGTCTGGCCACCGTGTTCAACTGAATCCGGGTGGGCTGGATTCTTCGCACCGCCTGCTGGAGGGCGAGGAGATCCTCTAAACTGTCATTAAGGCCGCGGACCAGGAGGATCTCAAGCCACACCTGCCCTTGAAATTCACGACCAAAAAGAACCAGTCCTTCAATGATCTGCTCAAGATTCACGGCCTTCGCCGGTTGATTCACCCGTTCAAAGCTCTCGTGGCGGGCGGCGTCCAGGGAGGGAATAACGATATCTGCCCGGGACAGATCGGCCCGCACCTGGGGGTCAAAAAAAAGCGTTCCATTGGTCAAAACCGCCACCGGCTTGTCCGTCTTTGCCTTCAAATGGGCAATAACCCTTCCCAGACCGCTATGCAGGGTGGGCTCACCCATGGCGGTCAGGGTGAAGACATCAACCGTGCGTCCGCCCCCACTGGTGGCAAGGAACTGATCAATCTCCCCGATGATCTCTTCTGTGGGAACGTATTCTTTTCGCTCACAGGTCAACTCGGTGGTGGGCCCTACTTCGCAATAGACGCAGTTGAGAGAACAGATTTTGGGGGGAAGCAGATCAATGCCGAGGGAATGACCAAGGCGTCTTGAATAAACCGGACCAAAGAGATATTTCATTGTTGCATCACGATTGCATCACGATCAATACGTTTCTCTGCATGCGTCACAGGGGCTGAAAAAGAACTGTTCCGACAGAAATTACCCCATGCAAAAGTAGAAAAATAAAACAATTCCCCTGTATTATCAAGGAAATTCGTTGCAGCTCCCAGCACCGGCCATCGAATACTCCGGCTCCAGCGACGGTGAATCCAGCGCCTCCCATCTTTTCCCACGGCAGTTGCGGCGGATCCCGGCACGGGAGAGAACCATCCGCTGGAGCGATGGCCGATCTTCAAGGGCTCTCCAAATTTTCCCCCGGCAGGTTTTAGAACCTTCGGCAGCACCCATTCCGCCCTCAAGGAATCGGGTCTGCCGCCATATTTAAAGCACGAATCACTTGAAACATTCGACCTGATTAAGTAAAGTCCCTTGGAATATGCATTTTCCCATTATGACTCCGGTTTCTTCCGTCATAAAATTTTGCGGTTTTTCCAAAACCCTCTTTTGTCCCCGGGGAAACAGAATTGTAACTATCCAGCTTGTTGCCGGAGAGGAACGTAAAGCCACGCATTGTAACTCTTCGGTCGTGCTCCATATGCGAGAAAGAGGTCTGCGAAGTGTACTGGTTCGTACATGAGCAGGCCGATGACGAAGCAGATGGGGTGCGACCGGATAGTTACACAGAATTCTACTCTGCACCTGGCTTGAGCTGACATCCTGAGCATCCGGCCGGCTTGAAATTCCAAACCATATGCCCTCTCTTCCTTCCATGGAATTTACCTTGACAAAGCGCCTTACCCTTTCCCGTGCCGGCCTTCTATTCTGTCTGACATCCTGGCTCAGCCTGTTCCTTGCCGCGGGCAATGGCATGGCCGAGACCGTCAGTACCGAAGAATGGCAGATAGAGGCCGACAAGATCACCCGCTTCGAAAGCCCCGGATCCATCGTGGCCACCGGCAATGTGGTGATTACCAAGCTCGAGCAACTGCCGCCGGAACTGTCGAAAAAACAGCAGCATGACCTGCAATGGGCGAATCTTCTGGAAGAAAAAGCGCCCGCCCCGGAGTCCGCCACCGGCGATATGGTGGAAGGCGTTGCCGCTCCCCGCTATAAAACCAGTGTCACCATTCGGGCCGACTGGATCACCTATGATGTGGAAAACGGCTCCATCACCGCGCGCGGCAATGTCAATATCAAGGGAGCTGACGACGAACTGAGGGCGGATGAGGGGGTGGTTGACCTGGAGAAAGAGACCGGCACCTTCACCAATGCCACCATTATCCGCAAGTCCCTGGACCTCCATCTGGAAGGTCAGACCGTGGAGAAAACAGGGTTTAACACCTACCACATCAAAGACGGCTGGATTATCACCTGCAAGCTCGAGGAGGACGAAACCCCGCCGTGGAGCTTTGCCAGCACCGACACCACCATCACCGAGGGCGGCTATGCCCTCCTCGAGAATGCCACCTTTCGGATCAAGGATGTGCCCGTGCTCTACAGTCCCTGGATGATTGTCCCAGCCAAAAACAAACGCCAGACCGGCCTGCTGTTTCCCGAGCTTTCCCTCTCGGAGCGCAATGGTTTCGGGTTTGACCTGCCTCTTTTCGTCAATCTCACCGACTCCTCCGACCTGACCCTCTTTCCCCAATATTACGCCAATCGGGGGTTCATGCCGGGCATGGAATTCAGGTATGTCCTGGGAGAGTCCCAGAAGGGGACCTTGATGGGCAATTTTCTCCAGGACAGGCTCTCCGATCCCTCCGAAACCGACTACTATCAGGATACCGGCTTTACCCACACCAATGAGGACCGCTACTGGTTCCGGGGCAAGATCGACCATGACCTGCCCAACAATCTCTACACCCGCATCGACCTTGATGTCGTCTCCGACCGGGATTACCTGACCGAATTCAACACCGGCTTCACCGGCTATAACCAGACCAACGAACGCTTCCTCCGCACCTACGGCCGGAACTTCCAGGCCGCGACGGAGGACCAGCGCTTCAACACCATGAAGGTGCTCAAGGCCTGGGATACCATGTCACTGCAGACCAACCTTCTGACCGTCAATGACGTCCAGGCCAACAATACTTCCCCCACTCCCCTGTGGACGACGCCGGGACTGAATTTTACCGGCTCCCTTCCGGTGGCCGATTCAGCCTTTACTCTGGACTGGGGTGCCGAGTATGTCAATTACTGGAGGGAAGACGGGGTGGGCGGCCAGCGTCTGGACATGTTCCCCCGTCTCAGCACCCCCGTGCCCCTTGGCCCCTACCTGGAATCCCGGGCGGAGGTGGGGGTTCGCAACACCTCCTATATGGTGAAATCCTATGGCGACGGAACCTGGGACCAGAACGAAACCCCCAGCCGCTCCCTTTTCAATCTCCACGGCGAAGTGGGCACCACCCTGCTCCGCAACTTTTCCCTCACCGGCGGTGAAATTGACAGCTGGGATCACCGGCTTCGTCCCTATGTGGAATATGATTACGTGCCCAAGACCAACCAGAGCGACCTGCCCCTCTTTGACGAGGCGGACCGAGTCGAAAATGAAAATGCCATCACCTATGGAATTAACAACTTCTTTGAACTCTTTGGCGACAGCAAAAAGAACTCCAGCCGGGATTACGGCTTCTTCAAGGTCTGGGAGAGTTATGATCTCCGCAGCCAGTACACCGAACGCCCGCTGACTCCGGTGAGTTTCAAACTGGGTTGGACTCCGGTGACCAGCTATGCCCTCTCCTATCAGACCGATTTGGGCGTGTACGGCGAGGGCTTAACCTTCTACAGCCTGGAGAGCCGCTACAGTAACAGCCGCGGTGACGCTCTCATCCTCGATTATGTCTACAGCGGGGACGAATTAATCCAGGGCTCTCCCTTCAGCCGCACCAGAAACTTCAATGTAAACAATCCATTCTCTGCTTATTACACCGGACTTGAAGCAATCCATCAGATCAACGTCACCCTCAGAACCAAGATTATCAATACCGTCAGCGTCGGCTACCGGGTGCAACATTCCCTGGAGCAATCCGAGACCAACGAACAGGAAATCTCCCTCATCTATCACCCCGCCTGCTGGTCGGTGGAGCTGCGCTCCAACTATACCCCGATTGATCAGGGAGTCATGCTCCTCTTCAATCTCGCCCATATCGGCGCCCCCCTCGGGGTCAATCTCGGGGGACAGTAGCTGCCCATGCACTATGACATCTTCAATGGCGACGCCGACGGAATCTGCGCCCTGCACCAGCTTCGTCTGCACACCCCCCGCCCCGATGCCGTCCTGATCACCGGGGTCAAGCGCGACATTGCCCTCTTGTCGAAACTCCAGGATATTGCGCACGCCACCCTCACCGTCCTTGACATCTCCCTGGAGAGCAACCGTCCCTCTTTGCTCAAGCTCCTCCGTCAGTCCAATCAGGTTCTTTACATTGATCATCATTTTTCCGGAGAGCTTCCAACGACGCCGGCACTCACCGCCCATATCGACCAAAACCCCGACACCTGCACTTCGCTCATCGTCAACTCCCTGATTCGGGGGCAATGGCTGCCCTGGGCCATCGTCGGAGCCTTCGGCGACAACCTCCATGACGCGGCCCGGACAATGGCCCGTCCCCTGGCCCTCGGCCCCGAGGTCATGGGCCAGCTCCAGGAGCTGGGCGAACTTCTCAACTATAACGGCTATGGCACCTGTCTTGCCGATCTTCACTTTCATCCGGCGGAGCTCTACCGGGCCATCCAGCCCCACCACCACCCCCTGGACTTTATCGCCTCCTCCCCGGAACTCACTGTCCTGCGCCAGGGCTTCGAGCAGGATATGGATCTAGCCCTCAGCCAGCAGGTCAGTGCGCCGGGGGACGGCAACCGGATTTATTTCTTTCCCGATGCCCCCTGGGCCAGACGGATATCCGGGGTATTTGCCAATCTCAAGGCCCAGGAAAAAAAGGACGCGGCCCACGCCCTGATTGCCCCCAACCCCGACGCCACCCTGCGGATCAGCGTCAGGGCGCCCCTGCGCAACCGGAAAAACGCCGACACCCTGTGCCTCGCCTTTCCCGGCGGGGGCGGACGACCAGCGGCGGCGGGAATCAATGACCTGCCCCCGGCCATGCTCGATGAATTTATCGCCGCCTTTCACACCACCTTTGCTCCCCAACCGTAAGTACTCATCTTCATGACAACCCTACCTTCCAAGAGGCCCATTATTGCAATCTCCCTTCGTTTCAGCATCGTTGTCGTCTCACTCTTTCTGATCCTGGCCCTTTCCGTCATGCCCACTGTGGCAGAAACCGGGACGGATCAAAAACCCAAGGCCGCTGACCTGGTCACCGATGGCCAGGCCGTCGATCTCCAGCAGGAAAAATATCAGCTTCTGTTCAAGGAACTGCGCGAGCGCCATCACTTCACCCAGGCTGAACTGGACCGGCTCTTTACCGGGGTCACCCTGGACAAAAAGGTCCTGGAGCTGATGGACCGGCAGTGGGAGTCCAAACCCTATTATGCCTACTGGCCCCTCTTTATCACCCCTGCCGTCATAGCCCGGGGGCGGGAAGAGCTGCACAACAACAAGCAGATCCTGGACCGCATTGAAAAGGAACTGGGGGTCAATCGCGAAGTCGTTGTCGCCATCTGGGGTATTGAGTCCCGATTCGGGGAACATAAGGGAAAATTCGGAGTCTTCAAGACCCTGAACACCCTCTTTGATGCCTACCCCCGGCGCAGCGCCTTCTTTCGCAACCAGCTCATCGATTTCCTGCTCCTCAGCCGCGAAAATCAGCTGGACACCCTGGCCATCACCGGCTCCTATGCCGGCGCCTTTGGCCAGACCCAGTTTATCCCCTCCAGTTACCGGGAATATGCGGTGAGCTTTGACGGTGATGACAAGCGCGACGTCTTCACCTCCACCAGCGACATCCTCGCCTCCATTGCCAACTATCTGCGCCGCTATCACTGGGTGCTGGACGCCCCCCTCTATGTGGATATCGGCGATGAGCTTAAAGGGCAGGAACTTGTCAATGCCAGCAGTAAAGGGACGAAAGCCAAAGTCGACTGGCAGACAATCAGCACCATTCAGGGCATCAAGCTCCCTCCCCCTCCCGGCAACAAGCAGCTCTCGGTGGTCGCCCTCGAAAAGTCCCCCTTCACCGGCGGTGGAGTGCGCTACGTGGCCGCCTATCCCAATTTCCAGGCCATTACCGCCTGGAATAATTCGGACAGATACGCCATGGCTGTGTGTGAACTGGCCGAGGCGCTCCGACAGCCCCGATGAGACCATGCCCGCCCTGGCGCCCCTGATCCCTTGCCGATGGGTGTCCCTGCCGGCGCTGCTGGTTCTTTTTCTCCTGCTCTTCCTCCCAGGGCCGGGATATCCCCGGGAATCCGCCCTCCTGCTGCCACCGCAAGAGCAGATTCCGGTTCTCCTTGATGATATGGAGAGCCAGAGCCTGATCACTGCCGCCACCCGTCATCTCGGCTATCTGCGAGGGCTTCCATCCACGGCCTCACTCCCGGCGGAAGACCAGTTCTGTTCCCGGGAATGTCTTCTCGAATCCATGGAAACCTTTCTCCAGATCCTGAAACAAAACCCCGATCCGGCTGCCCTGGATCGGGCCGTTCGCGAAAATTTCATCCTCTATCAGGCCGGCGGCAGGAATAAATCAAAAAGCGGGGAAATGCTGATCACCGGCTATTACGAGCCACTCTTTGACGGCAGCCTCACCCGAAAGGGTGATTTTATCCATCCCCTTTACGCCCAGCCAGGCGGGCTGATCAGCTATCAGGATCCGCGAACGGGGAAAAAAACCACCGGACGGATGGACAGCAGCGGCGAAAGGGTGCCCTTCTGGAGCCGGGCCGAGATCGAAAAGGACAACCTGCTGGCAGGGTGTGAGCTGGTGTATCTGAAAGACCCGGTGGATTCCTTTGTCCTCCATGTCCAGGGATCGGGAAAAATCCGCCTCCCCAATGGCAGCCAGCGGGCCATCCAGTTTGCGGCAACCAACGGCCTTGAATACAAGAGTATCGGCAAACTGCTGGTGGATGAGAAGAAGATGTCCTGCGAGGAGGCGACCATGCCCACCATCCGCCAATACCTCCAGGAGAACCCCGAGGATCGGCAACGCATCCTGCACCACAATCCCCGCTTTGTCTTTTTTCGCTGGAACGACACCAACGACAACCCCACCGGCAGCATCGGACTTCCCCTCACCCCGGGCCGCTCCATCGCGGTGGATCCCAAAACCCTGCCCACCGGGGCCATGGCCTATCTGATCTCCCGCAAACCAGTCCTCAACCCCCAGGGCCAGATTGAGCGGTGGGAGACATTGCGGCGTTTTGTTCTCCCTCAGGACACCGGTTCCGCCATCAAGGGGGCGGGGCGGGCCGATCTCTTCCTCGGCAATGGTCATTATGCCGAGGTCGCCGCCGGCAATATGAAGGAGGGTGGGCAACTTTATTTTCTGGTGAAGAAGGGCTTGAAAAATGGCAAAGCAGACAGCGCAATGGCGCCAAAGTTCCCGGATCTTCCATGAACGGGCTGGGGAATATGATGGCTGGTATGAGAACAGCCTGCTTTTTGATATTGAAAAAAACGCCCTCCAATCCTTACACCTTCCCCACTCCGGCCCCGCCCTGGAAATTGGCGTCGGCCCCGGACGTTTCGCTGAAGCCCTGGGGATTCCCCTTGGCCTAGACCCCGCCTTTGCCTCCCTGCTTCTCGCAAAAAAACGAGGAATCATTCCCTGCCAGGCCATTGCCGAAGAGCTTCCCTTTGCCACGTCTTCCCTGGGCGCCATCTACCTGCTCTTTACCCTCTGCTTCCTTGAATCCCCCCACCGTTTTTTCAAAGAATGCCGACGCGCCCTGCGCCCTGAGGCGCCATTGATCCTGGGCTTTGTCCCGGCGGGCAGCGCTTGGGGACACCACCTGCTCCAGAAAAAAGAGGGTGGCCATCCCTTTTATCAATCCGCCCGATTTTATACCGTTGGTCAGTTGACGCGGATGTTTGACGAACACGGATTCCAGGTTCAAGGCCGCGCCTCCACCCTCTACCAGGCACCGGGAAAGGTGACGGAATTGGAAGAGGCCAAGGCCGGTCTGGACGAACAGGCGGGGTTTGTGATTATTGCCGGCAGGACACCGGCGAGAGGGTAATGGATTGAAGCAGTTAGGATTAAAAAAACAGGGAGTGGCGCGCAGGCAAGGGAATTGACGGACCTCTCAACCCGATGTAAGGTGCTCGTTCATTCCAAGTCCCTTTCACGATGAAACTAACTGATGACTGCCTGGTACGACCAAGCCGAGTGGCGACGACCAAAGACTTTGCCGCAAGCCACCACCGCCCGCTTTCCGTCGTTTTATTGAGAACGGCAAAACAACGGAAAAAATCAGGCGAAAGAAGAAAGGAGATAACAGCTATGGTGTCCTCATATTTTATCAGTTTCAGAGTGTTATACTCCATAGGTGTAAAAAACAACTTCCTTCGAACCCGAGGCTCAATCCAGCAACATTTCATCAATCATCCCGCTCTTTCTGCCGGACATCGGGTGTAGAAACACGGATCTGGGATCATGGATGACAAAGGTGTCGTCTGGGCGGGACGGATGATAAAACGCTCTTAGTTATGCATCTAGAAAAGTCGGGGGGAAATAAAATGAGAGTCGGGATCATTATTTTGTTATCTTTGTTCATTTCGTCCGTGGGTTTTGCCGAAACCTCCATTCTGGTAAAGCAAGCGACCATTCTTGGGGAGTCCATCACGGTCGGACAAGGTGCAGAAATTGTTCAGAGCAGGATAAAAGCAGATAAGTTTTTAACTTCCGGCAACAACTATGGCGATCCCAGCAAGGGGTACTACAACGATGGCGGCACTACTTACATTATTACGTACGGGCCACCAAAGAGTGGCACTGGCGCATATGTAGTGAAGCAAATCGAAAAGGTTGATAAACAGGAGAAACCAGCGGTTCCTTCAGTCTCTCAATCGACAGTTACCCCTTCGTTGGCCCCCCTTACTCGTGACACGGTTGTTGCTGCACGACGCAAGTATCGGGTTAAAGTCGTTTCATTTGACGCCAGCCAAGAATTCGGTACGGAGTTTCCATACTCGGACCACGTACGCCTAAGAGTCACTAACGGGTCTGCCCTTGCCCTACCCACTTTGACCGTGCTCACCAAAAGGTTTGACGGTACTGGCCGAATGATCGGCTCGTCGCGCAACCCTGGCATTCCTGTCGCTGATCTCAAACCGGGCCAAAGCGCAGAAGTCGATTACTACCCTCGGGGCCATCTCCCAGGCGTTAAGAAGATCACCGTGGAAGTCGAGGCTCTCATATCACCGGAGGAGGCGAAATTTTTCAAGGAATTGCCGTAAGCAAAAAAAACTGCATAACCTCACAATCCAGCCGACTCGTTACACTCGCAGCTGATTTTATCGTTGTAAAGGCATGCAGGGGGAATAGGGGTCAAACCACGTTTTTAAACGAATTCCTGTCCACGGAAAGCCAGGCTAAAGAAGAGCGGAAACAAATAGCTATGGTGTCCCTATATTGGCCGGGTATAACTGACGGGAAGTTTAGTTTTTCCGTAAAAACCACCTCAAAGGATACCCCATGAAAAACATAGGATGCGGAACAAGTTTGCTGGTTATCATTGGGGCCATCATTTTATTTTCACAGCTCGGCAAGGGGCCTTCCGTCAGCTCCCAGCCGGTTTCCAGTACTCCGGCACCTGCACAGACTCCGGAACAGATACGCCGGACCGAAGTCGAAAAATGTTTCAGTTCATGGGACGGATCGCACCAAGAGCTGACCAGATACATCAAGGCCCGCATGAAAAATCCGAAGTCCTTCGAGCACGTCGAAACCAGATTCAAGGATAACACCACCCACCTGATAGTCATCTGCAAATACCGGGGAACCAACGGCTTTGGCGCCGTTGTCACCGAGACCGTCATTGCCGAAACCCTCACCGACTGCCAAGTCAAGAAAATACTCAGTCAATGAGCGTCCGGGAGCATCCCCATAAACCTAATCATTTCAAAAATATGGGTAGAGTAGGAAGCTGACTTACCGGTGAAATATGGGGACACCAAATGTATACTTGGAAAAAGGGGACAGACCGAGGGACAGACCCTAGGCCTGCCCCCTTTTCTCTCTATTCTCTGCTCCCTATTCTCTACTCGACCCCTGACACCACCGCGATTGGATGGACGCGCTTCGCGCGCACCTTGCTTGTTGACATCTTAAATGGGCATGTGTACCATATCGACATACATACACACAGACCATGGGAGGTAGAAATGCGTACAAATATTGTTATTGATGATAAATTGATGAATGATGCGCTCCAAGTTTCCGGCTATAAAACCAAAAAGGAAACTGTTGAAGAAGGATTGAAACTCCTTATTGCTCTGAAGAACCAAGCCAGAATGCGCAAGTACCGAGGAATGATGAACTGGGAAGGCGATCTTGAGGCAATGAGAACCGACAAATGATAGTCGTCGATACGTCCGTGTGGATAGACTTTGTGAATGGTGTCGTAACGCCGCAAACAAACATTCTTGATATTGAATTGGAAAACAGCAGAATTGCTACCGGAGATTTAATCATAGTAGAATTTCTGCAAGGATTTCGAGAAGAAAGGCAATTCCTGGAAGCCAAAGACCTGATGGCCTCACTTGAGTACTATGATTTTGCAGGAAGAGAAATGGCAATCCATGCTGCGCAGAACTTTCGCAGGTTAAGGAAAAAAGGAATTACAATCAGAAAAACCATAGATGTACTGATTGCTACTTTTTGCATTGAATATGGATTTGAATTATTACACAATGATAGAGATTTTGACCCGATGGAAGAAATATTAGGATTAAGAGTAAAAAGGTAAATCGTCCAACAATCCATGACAACCAATCAGCGGACACCAGCAAGAGGACAAATAAGGGTAGGCCAGGAAGCTGACTTACCGCTTAAAGGAACACTACAAGAATGAGTCCAACTGTTTTCATTGAAAAGGGATTTCGCTTTCTCTTCTTTTCCCGTGAGGAGCCACGAATTCATGTCCATGTTCAATGCCCCCAGGGTGAAGCAAAATTTTGGCTTGAACCTCGTCTTGAACTTGCCAGAAGTTAAGGACTATCAGAGCGAGAAATCCGTATCATCGAAAACATCATCAAGGAGCGTACCAATGAAATCACAAGCGCTTGGCATCGACACTTCTCTGCCTGAGGTAACAAACATTTCTCCGCATGGTATTTGGCTTCTTACTGCGGAGGAAGAGTTGTTTTTATCATTCGACGAATTCCCCTGGTTCAAGGAGGCACGCGTGTCTGCTATCCTGCATGTGGAATGTCCACAGCCTGGGCACTTTTATTGGCCGGATTTGGATATAGACCTTGCACTTGAATCCATCAAGCACCCGGAACGGTACCCTTTGGTCTCAAAAATAAGCGGCGCGCACACGCATGAATCGACCAGGCAAACTGACCGCCCATAATGAGTCTGGTAGAAAGAAAATAGAGCCCACGTTTTATAAAGCAATAGTTTGCAGCAACGCCATCAGGCAAGCAGGCTGAATCGCTCCCAGAAATCGGGGAAGGACTTGGCAACGCAGCCGTCGTCGCTGATCTGCACTCCCGGCACCCGCAGCCCCGTCACCGCAAAGCTCATGGCCATGCGATGATCCTTGTAGGTCTCGATCACCG
>JACDZF010000035.1 GCA_013426795.1 Desulfocapsa sp.
GCCTTACAGATTATTTTCTTGTTATTTTTGCAAGAATAGAATCTGCGAAAGGCTCGTATCCCGTTTATCGGGGTTAGGGTCAAATTATTTGTTCTTCCCGGATCAAGGCGAGCAGTTCCGCCGTCTTTTCAGCCAGCAGCACTGGATCGTGGCGGCTCTCCACATTGAGGCGGAGCAGGGGCTCGGTATTGGACTGGCGGATATTAAACCGAAACTGGGGAAATGTCACACTCAGACCGTCGGTGAAATCCTTCTCTCCCTCAATAAAGTGGGCCTTGACCCGGGCCATGGCCGCATCCGGGTCATTGACCACGCTGTTGATCTCACCGGAGACCGGGTAGGCGGCCATGCGGCCCTGGACCAGCTCGGCAAAGGTGGTGTTTCTGCGGCAGAGCAGGGAGCAGATGAGCAGCCAGGGGATCATCCCCGAGTCGCAGTAGCCGAAGTCGCGGAAATAATGATGGGCCGACATCTCGCCGCCGTAGATGGCGTCTTCCTGGCGCATCCGCTGTTTAATAAAGGCGTGTCCGGTGCGGGTCATGATCGGGATGCCGCCGGCGGCCTGGACCAGTTCGCGGGTATTCCAGACCAGACGCGGGTCGTGGAGGATCGTGCCGCCCGGCTCCTGGCTCAGCAGTTCCAGGGCGAGGAGGCCGACGATATAATAGCCCTCGATAAAGTTGCCCTGGGCGTCCCAGAAAAAACAGCGGTCAAAATCACCATCCCAGGCAATGCCCAGATCGGCCCCGTGCTCACGCACCAGTCGCGCCGTTTCTTCCCGTTTTTCCGGGAGCAGGGGGTTGGGAACGCCATGCGGGAAGCTGCCGTCCGGCTCGTGATGGGCCTTGATAAAGGTAAAGGGCAGGTGCGGCTGCAGCAGGTCAATGATCGCTCCGGCGCAGCCGTTGCCGCTGTTGACCACCAGCTTCAGGGGCTTGAGGGCCGCACGATCCACATAGCCGAGGAGGTGCCGGATATAGGCATCCTTGCCGGCCACCCGGCTCCGTCGGCCCTTTTCTGCCGCAAGCGCCGGCAATGTGTCGCCGACAATCAGCTCCGCCATTTTTTGTAAGCCCGACTCGCCGGTCACCGGCCGGGCCCCGCTCGTCACCAGTTTCATGCCGTTGTAATCCGCCGGATTATGGCTGGCGGTGACCACAATGCCGCCGTCCACCCCTTCCGATTCCAGGCTGAAGGCGGCGTGATAGATCTCCTCGGTGCCGCACAGACCCAGCTCCAGGACATCCACCCCGGAGTCGAGCAGGCCGGAGATCAGGGCCTCGGTGAGGGATGGGCTGCTCAGGCGGATATCATGGCCGACGGCGATCTTGCGCGGAGAAAAGAGAGCGGCATAGGCCCGGCCAATGTCGCGCGCCAGTGGCTGGTTGAGCTGATCCGGCACCCGGCCCCGGATGTCATAGGCCTTGAAACAGGGGGGGATGGGGGATATGGTCTGGGTCATGATCTACTCCTTTGTGGGACTGTTCTGATAGGGTGAGAAAAGATCTTCTTCGATGGTTCACGGAACCCCCCTTGCCCCCCTTGTCAGGGGGGGATTATGCCGGGGTGCTTTCCAGCGGGAACTTTATGAAATTGCTTCTTTATTGAGGGGGAAGGCGGTGCAACCCCCCTTGCCCCCCTTGTCTGGGGGATTGAACGTCACCCCCCTGACAAGGGGGGCTGGGGGGTTTATGGCGGGACGTTGTTTGTCTCCCATTTCTCATCGTCACGGGGCCAGCCGCACCAGCTCGATGGCGCCAAAGGCCCCCAGAACATCGCCGCAGATCACCACCGCGCCCTCAATGCCCGCAATCTCTCCAGCCCTGGCCAGGGCCCGCTCCACCGCCTTTTTCGCCCCGAGGCCCAAGTCCACCTCATTGCCAATCCTGGTGGCCACGGCATCGGCCAGGGCCGTTGATCTGGCCACCACCACTGCGGCGTCGGCCTTGCCGAAGCTCAGCGAGTGGCCCACGGTGCCCGACGAGGTGCAGACCCCCACCGGCATCAGGGCGGCGGGCAGACGCAGGCCCACCTTGCGGCTCAGTGGTGACTGGCCGGCAAAGATCGCCACCGAGCATTCCCTGTCCCGCTGCATATAGATATCGCCGCCGTTTTCCACGATAATTTCGGAGACTCCCTCGGCTACCAGGGTCTTGCCGACAAATTCGGCAATGGCCCCAGCCACCGCCGCCATGGGACCGACCCCGGCCTTCTGTCCGGCAGCGAGCATCTCCCGAATCAGGGGCGGGGCAAGAAAATCCAGGGGCAGGGGATCAAGCGTTGCCAAAAACAGCGGATGTTTTACAATATAATTCTCAATCTGCAGACGATACTGGAGCACCAGCTCGGTGGCCCTCTCCTTCACATCACGGCTGGCGAGGATATGGAGATCGGTTTCCTGAATCTTGATCTGGACCGCAATCAGGTCGGTCTGGTCATGAAACTGACGATAGCTGCGGGTGCGGTATGACTCCGGTTTTTTGGGGCGATGTGCTGTTTTCATGTGTCTTTTCGACCATAACCTTTTTGAGACGCTGATTTGCAATGATTCCAGATCCGCCGGATCGTGTCATCCTCTTTACCCGGTATCCGCGATCCGGGCACTGCAAGACCAGGCTGATTCCGGCATTGGGGCCGGAGGGGGCCGCCGCCCTGCACCGTGCCATGACCGAGCGGATTCTTGCCCGGCTGAAGGCCCTGGCGGTTCACCATCCGCACCGGCTGGAAATCCATTATGACGGCGCCAGCCGGGCCCAGATGGCCTCCTGGCTGGGACATGGCCATCACTACCGGCGGCAGGCGGAGGGTGATCTCGGCTGCCGGATGCGGGCTGCCATCGGCAGCCATCAGGGACGGATGGGACGGCTGCTGCTCATCGGTTCCGACTGCCCGGATCTTGGTACCGAAATTCTGGGGGAGGCCTTTGCCGCCCTGGTCAGCCACGACCTTGTCCTGGGCCCGGCCTTTGACGGCGGCTACTACCTGATCGGGGTTCATAATAAATCTTCACCCCTTGTGTGCGAGACCCTGTTTCAGGAGATTCCCTGGAGCACGGACAAGGTTTTCGCGCTCACCAAGGCCCGGGCGGAACAGCACCAGCTGCGCTGCCATATCCTGACCCAACTCCATGACATCGACACCCCTGATGATCTCAGACATTTCCCTTATCATCCCCACCCTCAATGAGGAGGCCGAGGTCGGTCGCTGGAGCGAGCTGAGCCCGTGCGTGGGCGAGGTGATAATTGTTGACGGCGGCAGCAGCGACCAGACCGTGTCCCTGGCCCGGAGCCGGGGGTTCCGGGTGGAGGTCTGCCGGCCCGGGCGCGGCGCCCAGATGAATTATGGGGCGAGGCTGGCCAGCGGCAGGGTGCTGCTTTTTCTCCATGCCGATACCCGGATGCCGCCCGGTTTCGCCGCGCTCATCGTGCAATGCCTGGATGACCCTGCAATCCGGGCCGGGGCCTTCCGTCTTGCCATCGACGAGGCCGGGCCGGGGTTGAAATTCATAGAACGCTGTGCCAATCTTCGATCCCGACTTTTTCAACTCCCCTATGGCGATCAGGCCCTCTTTCTCCGCCGCGACGACTTTCTGCAACTGGGTGGATTTCCCGAAACTCCGATTATGGAAGACTTTTTCTTTATCCGCAAGGCCCGAAAACAGGGCCGGATCACCATCCTGCCCGAGGCCGTGCTGACCTCGGCCCGACGCTGGCGACGACTGGGCATCATCCGGGCCACCCTGATCAACCAGCTGGTGATCCTTGGTTTTTACGCCGGCGTGCCACTGGGCAAGCTGGCCGCCTTCTATCGCCGCTCAGCCGCCATAAAAAAAGAACATGGCCAGTGAGGTGACAGGATCTGCATAAGGAGCCGGAACAAAATTGATATCAATGGCCAGGGTATTTGGTAATGGCTCCTGTGGGTTTTTGCGCACGGGTCAGGGGCTGGCCGGTTTTTCTGGGGCCGGTGGCTCTGGGGGAGCGGGTGCCGGAGGCGCGATTTTTTCCACTGGTTTCTGGGCTGGCTTGTCCGCCGTTTTTTCCACTGGTTTTGGGGCCGGGGTCGGCAGCGGTGCCGGTATCTGGCCGGGACCGGGCGGCCCCTTTTTGTCAAAGGCCCGGCGCACCTTTTCATCCTTGATCAGCTCTTGAAAGCGGGTGGTGGCCTGGGACAGATAGGGATAAAAGTGACCTTTGCGCAGCAGGGGGCTGTCCGGCGAGAGGAAGGTGATCAGCAGCATATGGAGGAGGATGGCCAGAATCAGGGCCTTGACCGCCCCGAAGAGGGCGCCCAGCACCTTGTCAAACCAGCCGGCGATGGTCAGGCTCACCACCCTGGCCAGTCCTTTTCCGGCAAGCATGGTGATGACATAGGTACAGGCAAAGAGGACGCCGTAGTCGAGGAGAAAGACGATCTGCGGATTCTCGGAAACCCCTCGCAAAAATGGAAAAAGTCTGTCATGATACTGCCCGGCGACGATATAGCTGACATAGAGGGCAACGATGACCGTGACCTGGCCCAAGAGCCCGACCCAGATGCCTCGCGCCATAAAGAATGCGAAAATGGCAATGATGACAAGGTCATATCCTGTCAGTTCCAGCCCTGAGACCATAGTTGTTCCCCGTAGAAGACGTTTCCACCCCAATCCCGCAAAGTCCGAATCCAGCCCAATTTTTGTAGCAGGAACCGACGAAATTGCAAAGAGTTATTTTCAACATCCCATGAGCGTCAGGAATTCCCTCTGGTTTGCGGACCTCCCCCGATCATTGGCCTCCTTAATGGTCGGCAACGGTTGTGGCAACGGTGGTGGCGGCGGTCAGTTTGCAGTGAAATTGCTGGATCTTGATCATCTGCGGGCCTTTCTCCTGCACCGGGATGAGGCCGCCCTGGGCCGGGAATGGCTGCATCCGCTGGAGCAGGAGAAGCTCTCTTCCCTGCGTCACCAAAAAAGACACCTGGAATGGCTGGGCGGCAGGATCTGCGTCAAAGAGGCGCTGCGCTGTTTTATGCGCCATTCCCGGCCCCAACCACCGGAAGTGCCCGCCGCCCCCCATCTCCAGATCATCCATGCCCCATCCGGCCGTCCCCTGGTGCCTCAGGGGGTGCTGAACGGAGATATGGCCATTCCCCATATCTCCATCTCCCACTCGGGTAAATATGCCATGGCGGTTGCCGCCGCCGCCCCCTGCGGCGTTGACATCCAGGAAAATCGTGAGACCCTGGGCCGGGTCCGGGAGCGGTTTTGCAGCCCGGCGGAAGGTGGGCTGCTGTCGCTCCGCTTGCCCGGCCTTGAACCTTCCGAACATCTTGCCCTGCTCTGGGCGGCCAAGGAGTCGGTAAAAAAAGCGGTTCTTCTCGAGCCCATGCCCGGCTTTCTGGAGCTGGAGCTGACCCGCATTGATTGCAGCATTGGCTCCGATCATGCGGGGGGCCTGCTCTTTACCTTTGCCCTTGCCATGGAGGATCAGGGGAACGTGGGTACATTGGCGTCCCTTTCCTCCCCATTTCAGGCCCTGGTCTGCCTGGATCAGGGCTACGGGATCGCCCTGTGCCTCTCCTGCGCCTCCCCTTTTCCCGGATTCCATCATGCCTGAGCTTCCCGAGGTCGAGGTCATCTGTCAGGGACTGCGGTCCCATCTGATTGGCCGTACTGTTTCTGCCGTGCGCGGCAGCGGCAAGCCCCTGCGTCACCTTGTTCCCCTTGCCCTCATGGAGGAAATGCTGGGCGACAGGGTGATTGAAACGGTCAGCCGACGGGCCAAGTATCTGCTTATCGGGTTCGACGATGGCAGCCTGCTTATCATCCATCTGGGAATGACCGGAAACCTGGGCCTTTTTCCCCACTGCGCAGCGCTGAAGGTGCACGATCATGTCCGCTGGC
Organism: Desulfocapsa sp.; assembly: GCA_013426795.1. Taxonomy (GTDB): domain Bacteria; phylum Desulfobacterota; class Desulfobulbia; order Desulfobulbales; family Desulfocapsaceae; genus UBA2270. Next base: position 5,882 of record JACDZF010000035.1, read on the forward strand.
AGCTGGAGAATGGCTCCGAGCTGCGTTTCCACGACAGCCGCCGTTTCGGCGGGGTCTGGCTGCTGAACCCGGAGCAGGCGGCGGCCCGCGAGTCCGGATTTTTTGCCGCCACCGGCCTGGAGCCCTTCAGCCCGGACTGCACCCCGGCCCATCTGCTGGGCCTTGCCGCAAGGCGCTGTCAGCCGGTGAAGACCTTTCTTATGGACGGCAGGGCCGTGGCCGGTATCGGTAATATCTACGCCAACGAGGCCCTCTTTGCCGCCGGCATCCATCCCGCCAGGCCTGCTTCTACCTTGAAAAAACGGGACTGGCAGCAGCTGCTCTTCCTGATTCGCTCCATCCTCAGCCAGGCCATTTCCTGCGGCGGCTCCACCATCAGTGATTTTATCAATGCCAGCGGCACGAGCGGCTACTTTCAGATGAACTTCCAGGTCTATGGGCGCAAGGGCGAGCCCTGTCCCCGCTGCGGGGCGGCCATCGAGAAAAGCGCGATCAGCGGCCGGGCCACCTACCTCTGTCCCCGCTGCCAGAGGCAATCGAGGGCCCGTCCCGTTCACATCTGACTGACAATTTTTTCGAGAAGGCCGGCAAAGAGCCTCTGTTCCTCCGCCGATAAAACGGCCGTGATCTCTTCGGTCAGTTGCAGATGGTGCTGATGGTGCCGGGCGAAGATCAGCTGTCCCTTGTCGGTGAGCTCAATAAGCCAGGAGCGGCGGTCGGTCTCATGGGGCGTTCTCCGCACAAAGCCCTGTTCCTCCAGGCGATCAATCATCACGGTCAGGGAACCGGTGGTGATGCCCATCTTTGTGGCCAGTTCCTTCATCCGCAGAGAGACATTCCGGCCAACGATCTCAACGGTGTTCATCTGGGAGGTGGAAAGGCCGGAGTCCTTGGCCACATCCTGTTCCCATGATGAAATTTTGTTATAAAACTCAATGATATGATACGATATTCCGGTTATATCGGCTGGTTGAACGGGCATGATTGCTCCTCGCAGACGTTGACCTCGACGGTGATATGGGTGATCTCTGGAAAGTCGGCCAGCAGCCCCCGGTAATAGGCGATCTTCTGGGGATGATGGGTGACAATGGAGAGGATGGCGGCAAAGTCCGCCGGCCCCACCCGCCAGACATGGATGTCGGCAATCTTGATATCAGGTTCGTCTTCAATGGTTTTCCTGATGGCCGCCACCACCTTTTTGTCAATGCTGCCGTCCAGGAGGATGGAACCGCTCTCCCGCAGCAGGCCAGCGGCCCAGCGGCCAATGATTGCCGCTCCCGCGATGCCGATGAGCGGGTCAAGCCAGTGCCAGCCCAGATATTTTCCGAAGAACAGGGCGCCAATGGCGAGAACCGAGGTCATGGCGTCGGCCAGGACATGGAGATAGGCGGCCTGGAGATTATGATCATGGCGGTGATGATCTTCGTGGGCCCCGTGATGATCGTGTTGACCATGGGAGTGACGGAGCAGGAAGGCGCTGGCAATATTGACCGCAAGCCCCACCGCCGCCACCAGCATGGCCTCGTTGAAATGAATCTGCTGGGGGGAGAGCAGCCGCTGAATGGATTCAAAGACCATAAACAGGGCCACCCCCATGAGCACAATGGCGCTGGCATAGCTGCCCAGGACCCCGACCTTGCCGGGGCCGAAGGCATAGTCGCTGCTGTTGGCGTGTCTCTGGGTGTAGCGATAGGCGACAATGGTGATTGTAAATGCCGCCACATGGGTGCCCATATGCCAGCCATCCGCCAGCAGGGCCATGGAACCGTAAACCATGCCCGCGATCACCTCCACCAGCATGGTCAGCGCGGTGAGCACCAGCACCTGCCAGGTGCGGCGCTCGCCATGTTCCTCGATCACCGTAAAGTTGTGCCTGTGCTGCCAGGAATCAATGGGATGAGCCCGCATTGGAGATACCTCTGCCGCTGAGATTTGTAATTGAACCCTCTATTTTAAGGAGCCCCTTGCGTTGATATGGGAGAAAAATAAACCTGTATAGCTTGATTGTCAAGATATTTGCCTGTCAAGCAATATCCCCTGGCGGATTGTCACCATCATCATTGTCGTTTTCTCCTGTTTCTGGTATAAAACTGCTTCTTTCATTCTTCGTCTCTACGTTTTTCTTCTTTATTTTGACAGACATCTCTTCACCATGATAGGCATCTTTGATTCAGGCATTGGCGGTATGACGGTGGCGCGCGCGGTGGAACAGCTGCTGCCTGACTACTCCATCGTCTATTTTGGCGACATCGCCCGCACCCCCTATGGCTCAAAAAGCGCGGCCACCATCACCGATTACTCCCTGCGCAATACCGAGTTTCTCCTGGAGAAAGGGGCGGAGATCATCATTATCGCCTGCAATTCGGCCTCCAGCGTGGCCACCGAGACATTGCGCCGGGAATTTCAGACGCCCATCATCGAGGTAATCACCCCGGCGGCCGAGAAGGCCATTGCCACCACCAGAAATGGACGCATCGGGGTCATCGGCACCCGGGCCACCATCCGCAGCGGTGTCTATGAACAGACCATCTGCCGTAGCCAGCCGGAGTTTCAGGTCTTTTCTGCGGCCTGTCCCCTCCTTGTGCCGCTGGTGGAAGAGGGCTGGATCACCAGGCAGGAGACCAAAATGATCCTCCGGCGCTATCTCCACCCCTTGCGGGACCGGCAGATTGACACCCTGGTCCTGGGCTGCACCCACTATCCCCTGCTCAAGGGGCTGATCCAGGCGAGGATCGGCAAGCGGGTCAAGCTCATTGATTCCTCGGTGGAGACCGCAAAGTATGTTCGTGATCTCCTCACCGCCCGACCGGAGCTGGTCCGCCGTCAGGAAAACGGCGCCGCCACCCATCGTTATTATGTTTCCGATCTCACCGATGCGGCCCGGACGGTGGCCGCTAAAATCTTTGAACGCCCCCTGGAGCTGCTCCTTTCATGAACGAGATGAATTTTTCCCCTGCCGCAAGATCTCTTTTTCGCCCGCCGCTCCTGCTCCGGTTCTTCTGTCTTTGCCTCTTCTGCCTCCTGTCCGTCGGCGTCTGCCATGCCGAAACCCCCGAGGAGACGGCCCGCAGACTTCAGCAGACCTACGATCAGGTCAGGAGCCTCAGCTTTCATTTTTCCCAGAAGACGGAAGGGGAGCTGAGCGGCAGGGCCCGGCAGGGGAGCGGCAGCGCCTGGTTTGTCAAAGAAATAAAGGGCAAGGGGCCAGCCACCACCGTGGGCAAGATGCGCTGGCATTATACCAGCCCGGAAAAGCAGATTCTGGTCAGCGACGGGGTGACTTTTTCCATGTATTTTGCCAAACTGCAACAGATGATCGTCAGCCCGGCCGAGAGCATGGCCGCTGATATCACCTACTCGTTTTTCACCGGAACCGGCAATCTGCTGAAGGACTTTGTCATTTCCCCGCCCGATGCCGAGTTTGCCCAGCCGAAAGGGGGCAAGGACGGTGCTGAGCCATCGCTGGTGATCAAGCTGAGCCCGAAGGAAAAGCAGTCCCAGGTCAGTGCCATTCATCTCTGGGTGACCCCCAATTCACTTATTGAACGCATCGACATCCTTGACCATTTTGATACCCGCACCACCCTTGAGCTCAGCAATGTTGTGGTCAACAGCCTGGATCCCTCCGACCGCAAGGCCATGGACGCCCTGTTTACCTTTGTCCCGCCGGAAGGCACAGAAGTTATCTATCAATGATGGCGGCCCGCCAAATTTCCAGTTCCGGGCGGGGATCGGAACCCCTGCGGGTGGCCCTGATCTCCATGCCCTGGTCGATCTTCAACCGGCCTTCCATCCAGCTGGGGGCGCTCAAGGCCTGGCTGGATGGCGACGGGGCCATTGAGACGTCCACCTTCCATCCCTATCTGCAGGTGGCCAAGGCCCTGGGCACCGAGACCTATCACCATCTGGCCCAGAACAGCTGGGCCGCGGAGGCCCTTTACAGTCCGCTCCTCTTCCCGGAACAGAGAGAGCAGGCGGCCCGGCTTTTCCATGAAAGTTGCAAAAAAAACCGGCAGCTGCGGGGACTGGATTTTGATCGCACCGTTCAGCTTCTGGATCAGGCCCTGGATCAATGGCTGGCCACCTTGAATCCCGGTCGCTTTCAGCTCATTGGCTTCTCCATCTGTTTCAATCAGCTTCTGGCATCCCTGACCGCGGCGGCCCGGATCAAGAAAGAGCATCCCGACCTGCCCATTGTGGCCGGGGGTTCCGCCTGTGTCGGGGCCATCGGGGCATCCCTGCTGGACACCTTTGCCCAGCTTGACTATGTTATTTCCGGCGAAGGAGAAGGGGCCCTGACCCGGCTCTGCCATTGTCTGCAAGGGAAAGGGACGGCGGAGATGGAGTCCTCCGGAATCATCCAGCGATCGCGGCCTTATGCGGAAAAGCCAGGGAGTGGCATTGCCGATCTGAACCAACTGCCCATCCCCGATTACACCCCGTATTTCCAGGAGATGGGGGACCTTTTCCCCACCCGGCCCTTTATTCCGGTGCTTCCCCTGGAATTCTCCCGGGGCTGCTGGTGGAACCGCTGCACCTTCTGTAATCTGAACCTCCAGTGGCGCGGCTATCGCTGGAAAGAGAGCGCCAGGGTGGTGGCCGAGGTGAAGGAACAGGCCCTGCGCCATGGCGGCCTGGACTTCACCTTCACCGATAACGCCCTGCCGCCCAAAGAGGCGGACCTCTTTTTTCAGACCATGGCGGCGGAGTCCATGGATGTGGAATTCTTTGCCGAGATCCGGGTTCTTACCGACGCGGCCAGACTTTCCGGGTGGCGGCGGGGGGGGCTGTCCTCTGTCCAGGTCGGTATCGAGGCCCTTTCCTCCAGCCTGCTTGCCCGCATGGAGAAGGGAACCACGGTCATGGACAATATCGCTGCCATGAAGGCCGCCCTCGCCTGCGGCATGCGCCTGGACGGCAACCTGATCACCGAATTTCCAGGCAGCACTGGGGCCGAGCTTGCTGAAACCCTGGAGAATCTCGACTACGTCCTGCCCTTCACCCCCCTTACCGGCGCCGCCTTCTTCCTCGGGAAGGGCTCGCCGGTGAGTGAAGACCCGCAGAAATACGGGATCTCGGCGCTGCTCCGGCATCCCGGGAATCGCCGGCTCTTTCCCGAGGCCATCCTGGGCAAGCTGGATCTGCTGATCCAGGGGTACCGGGGCGACAGGAGAGAGCAGCACCGGAGCTGGCAGCCGGTGGTCCGGAAGATTGGTCAATGGCAGGACTTCCATGCCCATCGCGGGAGTCATGCCGTTCCGGCGCTCAGCTACCGTGATGGCGGCACCTTTCTTCTTGTCCGGCAGGAGCAGTTGCATGGCCCCTGTCTGCACCACCGGCTGCGCGGGAAGTCACGGCAGATCTATCTCTTCTGTCAAACCATCCGCACCCTCGATGAACTGGCAGGCCGGTTTCCCACCATTTCATCCAGGGATTTGGAGAACTTTCTTGCTGATCTGAGCCGGAAGCGAATCCTTTTTCAGGAATCAGACCGGCTCTTGGCCCTGGCGATCCCGGCCTCGCCCCGCTGAGTTTTTTTTATGAATCTTGTCCTTTTGATGCTGCTCTATTCCCGATGAACGGGATACGAGCCTTTTGCCGATTCTATTCTTGCAAAAAAACAGGAATAGAATCGGCATAGGCTCTCATGGGAGAGTGGCCGGAAAAGACAGCTGGTATTCTGGAGCAAGGATTTGGACATTCTCCTGTTAGTCATTCTGATTTTACTCAACGGTGTTTTAGCCATGGCGGAAATCGCGCTGGTGACGGCGCGCAAAAACCGGCTCCAGCGATTGGCCGAAAATGGTGATGCCGCGGCTGCTCTCGCCATGCGCCTGGGCGAAGAGCCCACCCAGTTTCTGTCCACGGTTCAGATCGGGATCACCGCCATCGGCGTCCTCAACGGGATTGTCGGAGAATCGGTATTGGCAGACCCCCTTGCCTTGTGGCTCCAGGGCCTTGGCCTTGCGGAAAGGATAAGCTCCATGGGCGCGACCACCGTCGTGGTCGTGGGCATTACCTATTTCTCCATTGTTTTCGGCGAATTGGTTCCCAAGCGGATCGCCCTGTTCAATGCCGAGGAGATTGCCCGGTTCATGGCGCGGCCGATTTCAATGCTGGCAAAATTGTCGCGCCCCTTTGTCTTTCTCCTTTCTGCCTCCACCGACGCAATTTTGCGGGTGCTGGGAAAAAAGGAGCTGAGCAACGCCAATCTCACCGAAGAGGACATCCATGCCATGCTGGCGGAAGGGTCGAATTCGGGCCTGATCGAAAAACAGGAGCACGAGATGGTGCGCAATGTGTTTCGTCTGGATGATCGCCAGATCGCCTCCCTGATGACACCGCGCAGTGAATTTGTCTTTCTGGATATCGACCAGCCCATGGAAAGCAGTCTTGATTCCCTGGTCAGTTCGGATCATTCCCGTTTTCCGGTGTGTCGGGGCGGAAGCCATGAGATACTGGGGGTGATCACCGCCAAAAAATTACTCAAACAGCGGATCATGGGCGGGGCCATAAATATTATGGAATGTCTGCGCCCCTGTGTTTTTGTGCCGGAGACCCTCACCGGCATGACCTTGCTTGAGCAGTTCCGGGAGTCCGGGGTGCAGATGGTCTTTGTGGTGGATGAATATGGAGAAGTTCTTGGTCTGATTACCCTGAAGGATGTGCTGGAGGCATTGGTCGGAGAGTTCAAGCCCCGTGATCCCGAAGATGTGTGGGCCGTTCGGCGTGACGATGGCTCCTGGCTGCTGGATGGGCTGATCCCCATTCCGGAGTTGAAGGATCGGCTTGGTTTAAAAAATGTGCCCGAAGAGCATAAGGGACGATATAATACCCTCAGTGGTATGATGATGTGGCTCATCGGCACCATGCCCCGAACCGGCACCGTCACCCAGTGGCAGCAATGGCGGCTGGAGGTGGTGGATCTCGACGGCAACCGTGTTGATAAGGTGCTGGCCAGCCCCCTGGTGGAATTGCAGGAAGCAACGGGGGCCTCGGAAAAAAATATATCCCCCGATTCTCCATAAAATTCCATGGAAAACTCGTAGAGCACAGATTGTTTCCGGGTCTTTTTCAGGAAAATAATCTTTGAAAGGCAGTTGTCCCGTTTACCGAGATTGACAGATTAATCATTTACCAAAAAGGTTTTACCCATGAATCAAGAATCCACCGAACCAAGTTTTGCCGATCTCTTTCAGGAAAATTCGTCCCAGTCCCCGCGCCGTCTGGAGCCGGGTCAGAAGATAACCGCCACCATTGCCGGCATGGCCGGAAACTCGGTTTTTCTTGATGTGGGCGGAAAAAATGAGGGAATTCTCGACAGCTCCGAACTCCTGGATGCCGAGGGGAAGGTGGCGGCAGCCATCGGCGACAAGGTGGATGTCTATTTTCTGCGATCCAGCGGCGGCGAGCAGCTTTTCACCATCAAGCTTGGGGGCGGCAAAAACACCACCCATCTGGAAGAGGCCTGGCGCAACGGGATACCGGTGGAGGGCACGGTCAAGGAGGAGATCAAGGGCGGCTTTGACATCACCCTGGGCGGCTCGGTGCGCGCCTTTTGCCCTTACTCGCAGATGGGAATGCATCGGGTGGCGGATGCCGGAGCCGAGTACACGGGCCGCCGCATGACCTTTCTGGTCACCCGTTTTGAGGAAAACGGCCGCAATATCGTGGTCTCGGCCCGCGCCCTCATAGAGCAGGAGCGGGAGCTTCAGAAGGAGGCCCTACAGGAGAGTCTGGTGGAAGGGGCAACGGTGCAGGGCACCATCAGCTCCATCCGCGATTTCGGGGCCTTTGTTGATATCGGCGGGGTGGATGGTCTGATTCCGATCTCGGAGATCGGCTGGAGCCGGGTGGAGGATATTTCCGAACATCTCACCCTCGGCCAGGAGGTCTCGGCGGTGATCAAGAAGCTGGACTGGAAGACGAACCGGATCACCCTCAGCCTCAAGGAGACCCTGGTGAACCCCTGGGATGCGGCGCGTCAACGCTTTACGGAAGGGTCCATCCATCCCGGCACCGTGGCCCGCCTCACCACCTTCGGCGCCTTTGTCACCCTGGAGCCGGGGGTTGACGGCCTGATTCATATCTCGAAATTAGGCGGAGGCCGACGCATCAATCATCCCCGGGAGGTACTGGAGGTGGGTCAGGAAGTTGAGGTCAAGGTGGAGGCCATTGACGATGAGACCCGCAAGATCAGCCTCGCCCCCAGCGACTATGTGAGCCACGAATCCACGGAAACGGCCGAGAAAGATGAATATAAAAAATTCATGGCCACCGCGACTCCGAAAAAACAGGAAGAATCCATGGGCAGCCTGGGCGCCTTGCTTCAGTCAAAGCTTGCCGCCAAAAAAGCAGGCGTCTGAGTGCGATGGGGTTCTTCTTCCGGCCTCTGGAGTATCATTGGAGGTGGGGTTACTCATTGATTCCTTGATTTTTTTATGTCTTTCGGTATGATGGGGGGAGAGATTTTTCAGCAGGCTTCCCGTTCTTTCTGTGTCGGGAAAGTCACAAAAATCCATTTAAGAAAAGGAGGAGGCCGTGGTAAAAACCGTAACTCAGAGCTTGTTATTGTGTCTTCTGGCAACTTTTGCCCTCACTGGCTGCGCCCAGGACGGGGCCAATAGCGGTACTGCCGCCGACCCGGTGATTGATGCCAAAGCCCCGGTGGTGGAAGCCAAGAAGGCTGAGAATGTCTATCAAGGAAAGATTGTCGGTAAATCTGAAAAGGCCAAGACCATCTCCATTGCGGTTGGACCTGAGGGAAAAGCCGAGACCTTTATGGTGAAATTTAACGACAAAACGACGGGTCTCCAGTTTGCCATTAAAGATGATGCCGCCATCATCACCTATGAAGTTGTGGGTGAGGACAAGGTTGCCATCGATATCAAGCCGAAGCTTGCCAAACTGCCGGCTGGCGTAACCGAAATCAAAACCGAGGAACTTAAAGGTTTGATTGATAAACGTGTGTACATGGTTTTGGCCGATGCCCGTCCGGAAAGCCGATATGCCCAGGCCCATCTGCCGGGAGCAGTGTCAATTACGGTGGAAAAACTGAAAGAGCAGGAGGCGAATATATTACCGCCGGATAAAAATGCCCTTATCATTTTCTACTGCGGGGGTGTGACCTGCGGTTTATCCACAAGCAACGCCGAGCTTGCCAAGAAACTTGGCTATACCAACGTGCGAGTTTATCTCGAGGGGGAGCCCGCCTGGAGCAAGGCCGGATATAAACTTTATGCCTCAAATGATTATGTCACCACCGGCAATATCGTTCTTATCGACCTGCGTTCCAGCAGCAAGGCCATACAAGGTCGTATTCCCCGTGCCGTGTCCGTTCCCTATGAGAAATTAGCCGGGAGAATCAACGATATCCCGCGCAACGCCCCGGTGGTTCTTTACAGCGATAAAGAAGATGAGGCCCTCAACGCCCTGAAAGATTTGAAGAAGGATGGCTTTAAGTTTGTGTCGCTGGTTCAGGGAAATTATCAAAGCTGGGTGGCAAGTGGCCGTGCTGTCGAGAAAGGATCGATTTCCTCCAATGAAATTAAATGGATACGAAAAATAGGTAAAGGTGAAATCACCGTCGATGAGTTTAAAAAGGCCACCGAAGGGAAAGTTCCGAACGTGATCATTGTTGATGCCCGTTCAAAAGAAGAAATAGCTGAACTGGGAACCTTTAAGAATACGATTAATATTCCCCTCGATGAGCTGCCAAGTCGTATGGGTGAATTGCCGAAGGATAAAAAGATTTACGTCCACTGCTCAACCGGAGCGAGGGCTGATCTGGCATATCAGGAATTGTTGAAGCGCGGATATGACGTAAAGTTTCTGCTCCTCAATATTGACGACGCGGCTTGTGATTGCGTAATCATCCGTCCGTAATTGAGACAACAGCGTCACCTGTCAACCGGTCGCCAGCGACCGGTTGACAGTCCTGCCCCTTGTTTTCCGCAGGGCCTTATTTTTCCATACTGTCTTTTCATCTTCTCGGACAGCGGCTTTGTCGGAAGATCAGAAATCAAAAAAAAGAGGTGGATTGCCAAACGGCAATCCACCTCTTTTTTTTGATGGTCGGGCTGGGCCTCGAGATCGGAGATTTGTTACCCCCAGTTTCCGGTCTGGCGGGGCGCAGTCTTGATCCTGGCCAGTTGATCGGCCAGATCTCCTATCTCCTGCTGCCAGTATTCATGGGTGCCGAAATTTGGTGCCACCCGTGAATCCCCGTCTTCGGCCACCTGATGCGCGCACCAGGCAATATAATGGATATAGCGCATGGCCCGCAGGGGTTCAATGAGGTTCAGGCTGCGGTGGTCAAACTCCATAAAGGTCTCATAGCCCTCGAGAAACAGATCGATCTCGAGCAGGGAATCCTGCATCAGGCCGGGCAGGAGCATCCAGAAGTCCTGCACCGGCGGCCCCATGGCCATATCATCAAAGTCGATGATATGGAAGGATTTTCCGGGAAGATAGATAAGGTTGGAAAAGTGGCAGTCGCCATGGATGCGCATCATCCGGGTCTTCTCAAAGAGCGGGGTGATTTCCTTGATCAGGGCATCCGTCAGCTCTTTAAATTCGCGGCGCTGTCCCGCCGGGATCATGTCGCCGGCAAGCAGGGTGTCCACCTGGGATCGGGTGGAGCCGGCCGGGGCCATGGTGATCCGTTCTCCGGACGCGTGGGTGGCCCCCACGGCATGGACCCGGCCAATGAGGCGGCCCAGTTCCAGCCATTGGTCTTCCGAGTATTCATCATAACTGCGCCCGCCGCATTTCGGGAAACAGGCAAAGAAGATTTTGCCGTATTGGCCCAAGGTGCCTCCATCCGCCATGGTCAGAGGCGCAATCACCGGGATCTCGAGGGCCTGGAGCTCCTGGAGGAAGAGGTGCTCATCGAGCAGGCCCCGTTTGGACCAGCGGCCAGGCCGATAAAATTTGATCACCAGCCCTGATTTGCCCTCGCCCGTGTCCTCAAATTCCAGCTCATAAACCCGGTTGATATAGCTGTTCAAGGGACGACAGAGATTGGTGCAGCGCTTCCCCAGGGCCTTTTCGGTCAGATTGATGATCGTGTCCGGGGTCAGGCCGTGGAAGACGTGGTGTGGAGGACGGGCAGCGCGATCAGTCATGATCCGGTATATCCGGTATCCTCCGGTGGGTCGTTCTCTCTTGAGGCGGCCACCGCCAGTTGATCGCATCGTTCATTGAGGGGATGCCCGGCGTGTCCCCTGACCCATTGGAAGCGGATGTCCAGACCATCAATGAGGTCCAGCAGTTCACCCCAGAGGTCGGGGTTCAGGGCCGGCTGCCTGTCGGATTTGATCCACCCTTTCTGCCGCCAGCTCTTGGCCCAGCCCTTGCTGATGCCGTTGACCACGTAATTGGAGTCGGAATGGACGATGATGGGACGGTCGCTGCGGGGAAGGGCGCGCAGGGCGACAATGCAGCCCATAAGCTCCATGCGGTTGTTGGTGGTTCGCCGGAAGCCGCCGGAGAGCTCCTGCTCGCGGCCATCGACGATGACAATGGCGCCATAGCCGCCGGGGCCGGGGTTGTTGCGGCAGCCCCCGTCGCTGTAGATAGTGATCTCTCCGTCGCGGTGGACCGGTGGGCCGGTTTCCGGCTCCGCTCTGCCCTTATTTTTGGCAGTGGCCTGCCGGTATTGGGGGTCAATCAGCCAGCGCTCGGCCTCGGTGCGGTCGGTGAAGCCTTTAAATCTGGCTCCGGCAAAGCCCTTCACCTGTTTTTCCGCCTCCGGCCAGCTCTCGTAGATCCCCGGCTGGTGGCCGGCGGCAATGGCATACACCTTCTTTTGAGTCATCAACGCGGCTTGCCCATGGAGAAGAGGCACGACAGGGAAAGTATTTCACTCCCAGGTTTGGTAAGCTCCTGACCAGTTTTCATTGCCGGCTCAATGCCTAATTGATCATGCCGATAACAACCAGGGAGACGAGAACCAGGGCCAGAAAAAGCCCAACCTTGACGGTGATGGTATGATCTTCCTGGGGTGCCGCCGGGTGTTGGTCGTGCGCGTCATGTCCGCTCATTGGTATTCTCCTGGGTTATTTTTGAAGGGGGGATCAATTCCATGAAACCTTTTCATATCGGATTGCCTACCTGAACAATTTTATACCCTTTTGTCGAGGATATTCTTGCCCTTAGACGGCCATGGAATGGTCTCTCCTGCCGTCAGCCGCCCCGCAGTTTGTGGAGTGAACGATATTGTTTGCCCATGCAGCCCGTGTGGCACGGCTGGCGGGTGCAGTTGAGCTCCCCTTTATCCCTTGCCTCAGAGAAGTCGGAGATAGGCAATGGCGGAAAGAGAGAGCAGCAATGCCGGCAGGGCGAACATCTTCAGGGAATAAGGGCGCGCTATCACCAGTCGTTGGGCAATGCGATGGGAGGCGTAGAGCGATGCAATCAGTCCGCCGCAAACGGTGATAATCTGCAAAACAAAGGTGGCATCACGGTTTATGATCCGCTGGGAACCGTAATCCCCGCCCATACCGAGAATGTCGAGGATGTTTGCCGGCAGCAGCAGGAGGCCGCCGACAAAGATTGCGAGATGTGCTGCCATGTAGGCCCCGAGGACCAGAGGAATCATGCCGTAGCCAAGGATGGAGGCCGTTGCCTTCCAGTTGTTGCCGGTGATGCGTGCCATGATCTGCGAGAGTATCGCGTAGCCGCAGAGAGAAACAAGAATGCAGGAAAAAAAGAAAATGCTGACGGCCAGGGCCGAACTCTGGGGAATACCGATACCATGCAGGGTCTTCGCCAGGTCTTCAGCAAGGCCGGGAGATTTCTGATTGATGGCGAAGGGATAAAAGATGGCAGCCAGGCTGACCACCAGAACACTGTCCTCCAGGCGCGGTGACTGCAAACTCCACAACTCCTCGGGGGCCAGACGCAGATTGAGATGGATGGAGTCAAGCTTGCAGTTTTTGATGCATTGTCCGCACAGGATACAGTCGCGGTTATTATCCACCAGAAAAGGATAGCGGAACATCGGGCAGCCGGCGGCGCTGTCATCTCCGACATAGCAGAGACGTTCACTGCACCGGTTGATGCATACGTGGGTGTTTGATCGCAATTCGAGGAGGGACGGCATGGAAAAGATGGCGTTGATGGCACCCAGCGGACAGAGAAACCGGCACCAGACCCTTCGCTTGTAGAACATGCTGAACAGGAGCGAACCGAGGGTGATGGCGGTGATGATCCAGGCGGTGAGATGCGCCGATTTGTAGGCGTTCCAGGTTATCTCGATCCAGAACAGGAGGATGCAGAGCAGGGTTGTTATCCAGCCGGAATACTTTCTGATAAAGGGCGGCGTGGGACGTTTGGGTTGAAAGACGGTCTGCGCCAGCCAGCCGGGGACGGACAGCCCGCAGACGCTGCACCAGGTCCGAGCCAGAAAGAAGAACGAGAAGATCAGCAGGGGCCATCCCACCACCCAGCTGAGGGTGAGCCCAATATTTTTTTCGGCATGTATCGGCCCGAAGAACAAGGCGATGAGGATCAGCATAAGGCCGATACCGACGAGAACCCTGGGAAGTTCGGGAAAAAACCGGCTTGTGAAAAACTTGCGAATCTCCTTCAGCCGCAGAAGATTGAAGGCCCATTTTCCTTCTGCCTTTGGTACTCCGAGAAGGATCTGACTGTTGAGGGGTTTATTGTCTTCCCCGAGGATGACGGCCCGCTGCAAGACGCTGGCCATCTCGGTGAGATTTCCCGGCCAGTCGTAGTTCATGAATTTTCCCAGCGTCTGCTCATCCACCCGGCTGATGGTTTTTCCATACTGCAGGCTGTAGCGCTTGAGGTAATAGTTGACCAGGCGGGGAATATCCCGGCGATGTCCGCGCAGGGGAGTCATGCGGAAATCCTGGTTTTTCACCAGGGCATAGAGGGATGGGAGCAGCCGGCTGTGGCCGTCCTCGAGCCTGGGCGTATCCTTGCAGATCAGGATAATCCGGGAACGGAGCGCGACCCTGGTATCCCCGGCCACCTTGGTAAAGAAGCCATTCTCGAAGATGTCCACCAGTTGCCGCTGAAAGTCCGGCTCCATATTTTCGGCGTTATAGAGGACGACGGTGCCATTCTGTAATCGCTCAAGGGCTCCCATCTGATCAATCTGGGAGAAGGCGAAAGAGTCCCGTTCGTAACCAAAAAGCTCCACCTCCATCTGGCCGGAATCAAAGTTCTGGATATCAATTTCCAGATAAGGTCCGTTTTTGTAGGCACTGGCCTGATGAATCTCGTAGGCGGCCATGCGCCGCCCGGTACCGGTCTCGCCGGAGATAAGCACCGGTGCCAGGGAATTGCTGAATCGCCTGGCCGCCGCCTTTATCTGCCGGGCGATGGTGGATTCGGCGGGCTGATCCCCGCAGTGGGCATGCAAGGACAGTGGTTCGGCTTGTTCGGGAATGGTCGCACCCGAGAAAAATGTCGGGTCCAGGCTATGTTCAGAGCTCTTGGAGCTGGTTTTTGCCCTGGTCAGGGCGTGAGCGTGATCACGATAGGAAAATCGCAGACGGTTGGCTAAAGCGATGCTGAGCTGGCGCGCAACGATATGCCTGTCAAGCAGCACCGAGGTGAAGGTCTGGGCATCGAAGCAGAGCAGTGAGAGGCGGGTGAGAGCCCGGACATTCAGGCTGTGACTGCTGTTGGTCAGCAGGGCGGTTTCACCGAAGTGACCACCCGAACCGATATGACTGACCAGAAACTGTTTGTCGCCGGCCATATTCATGGTCAGCTCCGCTTCACCTTGGGCCACGATGTAAAAATGGCAATCATTGTCACCCTGCCGGTACACGTACTGACCCTGTTCAACGATCCGCCACTGACCGACCGAGATAATCCTGTCCATCTCGAGACTACCGATATCCTTGAACAGAACGGACCGGTTCAGGTTTTGTATGAGCGCATCCTGCTGGGTCATGGCCAGATTACCTTTTATCCTTGCGCTCACCAGAAACAACGGCGCCAGGAATTTCATGCCTTATATCGTATAGGAGCCGCAAGTTTCAAATAATCAAAAAAATGGAGTCAGGGGGAAATTACCCTGGTATTCTGAAACCCTGCAAGGCCGCCCCATTTTTCCTCTTTGTCTTTTTCACTGCCGGGGAAGAGGCCTAACGGGGAAACCGTGGTCTGGCTCGAATTCCTCCATTATCTGAATACCGTGGTCTGACTCCGATTCCCCTAACGTTCCGACTCACCGGACCGGCGCTGTTTGCCGGGTCCGAGTGAAGCCGGTTGTGTACGCCCGGCATGGGCGTGAACTAATGGGGTGCAAGTCCCCTGTATCTGAATCCTGTTACTGTCGTGAAGATAGAAACACAAATACTAACCGAAGGCAAGGGCGTTTCCGTGAGGAAAGGTCTGGAGGAAGCCGGAGTGTAAAGCTATGAATCGACGAACAGAAATGGCATATAAGGCCGAGCCTCCGGGTAAGTCAGCACAACATGACAAAGCCCTGGATTCGGGGGGTACGGTAAATGCTGCGACTGCATAGCGAAAGTTCACGTTCTTATACCCCTCAAGGGGGTACTGAACTGAGTCCAGGAGACCTGTCCGGGGAGCTGTCGTGCGCAAACATGGTCGCGCTCTGTGTGGCAACATGCGGAGTAGCCGGACAGGAGTCAGCAGAGGCTATAGTAGGCACAGGAAGCCGCCCGCGATTGGGTGGCTGGAAACGAGCTTCGCGAATAGAAAAGCGGGGATGGACTCACCCAGCCGAAGGGCCGAACAAAGAGAAGGGAAGGTGCCCCAATGTGCTCCTGTACTGTGATGAACCCGACCGGGGGAGCAGCCGCAGGGCGCGGCATAGGCCAGCCCGACCCAAATGATTGCCTTCTGGAACGGATAGTATCCCCAGAGAATGTGGCCTTGGCTTGGAAGCGGGTGCGCGCAAATAAGGGCGCGCCCGGCATCGACGGTGTCAGCACCGACGATTTTCCCGAGCAGACCCGGCCTTTGTGGGGAGAAATTCGACAGTCGCTTCTGGACGGCACCTACCACCCCAACCCGGTCAAGCGGGTGGAGATTCCCAAGGCATCGGGCGGCATCCGTCCACTGGGAATACCTACCGTGCTCGATCGGTTGATTCAACAAGCCATCGAAGTCTGCGCTTATCTGCCCAAATACTGACCCCGATTTTTGATCCCGGATTTTCGGAATCGAGTTATGGGTTCAGGCCGGGCAGGTCGGCCCATAATGCTGTTTATAGGGTTCAAGACTACATCCGGCAGGGATACCGTCAGGCGGTGGATATGGATCTGGCGAAGTTCTTCGACACCGTTATCCATGATGTTCTATGGATCGAGTGGCCCGAAAAGTGAAGGATAGGCGGGTGCTGGCCCTCATTGGCAAGTATCTGCGGGCAGGAGTCCTGGTGGCGGGCCGTTTGCAGGAAACCCGTTTGGGTGTCCCACAGGGCGGGCCGTTGTCTCCGCTGCTGGCCAATATTCTTCTTGATGACCTGGACAAGGAACTTGAGCGAAGAGGGCTTAGATTTGCCCGATACGCGGATGA
>JACDZF010000301.1 GCA_013426795.1 Desulfocapsa sp.
ATAATCCGGTCGGCATTTTTGATGGTGGACAGACGGTGGGCGATGACCAGGGTGGTTCTGTCTTTCATCAGGTTATCAAGGGCACGTTGAACCTCTCGTTCGGACTCACTGTCCAGGGCGGAAGTCGCTTCATCCAGCACCAGGATCGGGGCGTTTTTCAGCAGAGCCCGGGCAATGGAGAGCCGCTGTCTTTCACCACCGGATAGCCTGACCCCTGATTCTCCGATGATCGTATCAAAGCCCTCCGGAAGTTGCTCAATAAAATTGAGGGCATAAGCGGCTCGGGCTGCTTCTATGATCTCTGCTTCCGACCTTTCTGGATCTCCGTAACTTATGTTGTTGCGGATAGTATCGTTAAAGAGGATGGTCTGCTGGGTGACAATGGCAATCTGGCTGCGCAGGGATTCGAGGGTGACATCACGAATATCAAGACCATCAATGAGCAGGGAACCATGCTGAATATCAAAAAAGCGGGGGAGCAGGTTGGATAGCGTTGACTTTCCTGATCCACTGGGTCCCACAATGGCTATGATTTCTCCGCGTTTGATGGAAAGATTGATGTTGCTGAGTACAGGTGTAACGCCGTCATAACTGAAGGAAATATCCATCAGGGAAATATCCCGGTGAAAAGGAGGGAGCGTCTTCGCCCCGGCCTTGTCTTCAATATCCGGGACAATATCCAGGAGAGTAAAGACCCGGGTGGCCGCCGCAAGCCCCTGCTGGACAATGGAGTTGATTCGACTGACTCCTTTGATTGGCTCATACACCATGATCAAGGCGGTCATAAAGGAGAAAAAGGTTCCTGGCGTAGAGTTTCCGGCGATGACTTGTTTCCCCCCGAACCAGATAATCAGGGCCATTCCGATACCGCCGATCACCTCCATAAGCGGGTGCTGAATCCTTCGGTACCGGGCTTCTTCCATAATGACACTAAAGAGCTTTTGAACTTGGGCTCTAAACCGATTGGATTCATATTGCTCCATGGCGAAGGCCTTGACCACCGGCGCGCCGGTAATGGATTCATGAATAATATTAGAGACTTTTGCTGTTTCTTCCTGCATCGTCGTGCTGATGCGACGGAATGCCCGGCCAAACCTGACAATGGGAAAGGTGGCGGTGGGAAGAAAGACGATGGAGAGCAGGGCCAGTTTCCAGTCCATGGTGAAGATCACGCCAAGCAGAAAGATGACCTGAAAAAAATCTCGCAAAAGTCCCACCACCACGTTGGAGATGGCTCCCTGCATGAGGGTGATATCGGAAAGAATGCGGGAAATAATTTCGCCGGTGGGAGTTTTATGAAAAAAAGAAAGGGATTGACGGTGGATATGGTCAAACAACCGCACCCGCATGTCGCGGATGACCGTCTGGCCTACCTGCTCCAGCAGGTAAAAATTCAGACCATAAAAAATGGCCTTGGTCAAAAACAGGGCCACCATGGCAAAGGGAAGAACGGCCAGGAAGAAGGTGTTTTTTTCAAAAAAGATTTTGTCCAGCAGGGGCTTGACCATATAGGCCTGGGCACCACTTAAGCCGGCAACCGCAAGGGCTGCAAACATCGCGAAAAGAAACTTGGCTTTGTAGGGCTTGATCAGGTGAAAGAGGCGAGATATGAGTTGTTTGTTGGAGAAAAGACTCGTTGACATTTTTTATACAGAATATGGATGACGGATCTGAAAAAAAGCTGATTGCTTTCGATGAAAAAATCCACAAGGGATCAATTTTTATAAGATGCTGTGGAGGAAGGAGCAAGTATCTTTACTTCACTCGCAGGAAATTCGAAAGTTTTATTTCGTCAAATATCGTAACCCCGATGAACGGAATAAGTGCCTTTTGCAGATTTTTTTATCCGAAAATCATCTCTGCTAAGCCGGTGCTTTTGAGAGTTGCTTGTGATTTTTATTTTTGTAATCGGGGATGCCAGCTGTAAGAGAAGTTTTATCCTCGTGGTCACTTCGTAAGTGCCGACAATTCGTTATATCAGCTGACACTGATCATCTTTACTTACGCGCTTTGAGGCTTCATCTTATTCTCGATCTTTGAAATTTGGGGTTCATCCGACTAAAGCGTACTTGGTTTCATGGAGAGCCATTATCTTCA
>JACDZF010000302.1 GCA_013426795.1 Desulfocapsa sp.
GTTCATTGAGCTCTTTTTCAAAGATTTGCAAGGAAAATTTCACAAGATTAAAGGCCAGAGCCGGCTCAAGCTGCCTTGAAATTTTTATCTGCATGATATCCTCACCCTGCTGGTCAGTATCGAACAATCGTGCACGAACTTTTTCCATCCCTGCTCGATCTTCCCTGAATTACCGCCGGGTTTGTTGGAATCAGGGGTAAAAAGAGGGTTCTGAACAGACTTCAGGTACGGGCGGTCTCCCGGCTGTCACCATATTCAGATTTTTTCCCTGTATTGTAGCGCATCGCATAGCGAAAATGAAATTTTATGTCTCGAGATGTTCACCACTGATTTTACCTGTCGACACTTTGCCCCTTGTTGCTCCCCTTGTTGTCTGGTATGAATCATAAGTCCTTCCTCATTGATATGATTGATGTTTTTCGTAACACCATGATATCATACGGTGAAGGACTTTTGTATATGGATATTTTATTATTTCAAATGCTTGGATACGATCTTTTGGTTTCACCGGATATCTGGAGCCGGTGCAAAGAAAAATATTATTGAAAAATTATTGGACCGACAAGGATATTTCGCACCGTCACAATTCTCTTCCTTCACTGATCAGCCTTGCCATGTCACAGACCGACACCTCCCATGGACTCCTGTTCAGCATCCAGGAGTCCCTCAACCTCGACGAGCAGCGCCGCCTTTCCCCCGCAGCCTGCCTGAGCGTTCATGCCCAAAGGAGAGTTGAGGAAGCCAGAAGGGGGCACCGCCAGGCCTATGCCCTGGATGCCGACCGCATCCTTCACTCCCGCGCCTACACCCGGTACATCGACAAGACCCAGGTCTTCTGTCTGATTGCCAATGACCATATCACCCACCGAGTCCTCCATGTCCAACTGGTCTCCCGCATTGCCAGAACCGTTGGCCGTTTTCTCCATCTCAACGAGGATCTCATTGAGGCCATAGCCCTGGGCCATGACATCGGCCACCCCCCCTTTGGTCACGATGGCGAGGCAATCCTCGCACAACTCTGCGTCCAGCACGGACTGCCGACCTTCCAGCACAACATCCAGTCCATCCGCTTTCTCGATCAGCTGGAACGCAAAGGAACGGGCTGGAATCTCAGTCTCCAGACCCTGGACGGCATTCTCTGCCACGATGGCGAGCTGCACGCGCGTCATCTGTCGCCACTGCCCACCCCCGACTTCACGGATTTTGACCGAAAACTGCTGGCCAAGGCATCAAATCCAAGGCTCGACCTGCGGCCATCGACCCTGGAAGGATGCGTCGTCCGTATGGCTGACACCATCGCCTATATTGGCCGCGACATAGAGGACGCGATCATCCTGGGCCTGATCAGACGAGCCGACATCCCCGTTTCCTGCCGCGAGACCCTGGGCGAGAGCAACGGGGCCATCGTCTATACCCTGGTCACCGACCTGATTGTCAACAGTCGGGTTCCCGCTCCCGGTTCAACCGGTACATCAGAGCCCGAATATATCGGCTTCAGCGAGACCATCGCCAAGGTCCTGCAGGAACTCAAAGAGTTTAACTACAGACACATCTATCTCAATCCCCAGACAAAAAGCCACCTTCCCCTCATTCAAAACTGCTATCAGGTTCTCTTTGAGAAGTACCTCCATGGCCTGGAAAAGAATGGTGCCGGCCTGTTTCCTCCCCTGGATCTTGTCGCCAGCATGGCCGAGTCCAGCCTCAGCGATCAAACTCCAGCCACCATGACCCGTGATTATATTGCTGGTATGACCGATGATTTTTTTCTCAAACAGGCCGAGGCCGCGGGTTGCCAGGTCCCCAGGAAGCGATGAAGGGTCTGTAAAGGTCACGATGGCGGACTAAAATTTGGCATCCCGGAAGCTCCGCTGAACGCTTACGGTCAAGGCCACTGCTTATTTATTTATACAAACAATGGTGAAATTGTGGTAAATGATCTCAACTTGTCTCCCTAGCACGGGAACAGTGGACAAGCCTGCCAGTATCAATACGCGCTCGTAGCTCAGCTGGATAGAGCACCGGACTTCGAATCCGGGTGTCGGGGGTCCGAATCCCTCCGGGCGCACCAATGAAATCAAGCACTT
>JACDZF010000303.1 GCA_013426795.1 Desulfocapsa sp.
GCTAGAGAAGGGTACAAGATACTCCTTGACGGCACATCATGTCGAGGCCGCACCCTTTCAAAGAGGACCTGATCGTCTTGGCCCAGCGCTTGGGGTTGCGTCTGCGCATCGCCCATTATCCGCCCTATACCTCCAAGTGGAACCCCATTGAGCATCGCCTGTTCAGCCAAGTCGAGCACACCTGGAGCGGTGTCATCCTCGACTCCGCCGAGACCGCACGGTGGACCGTCGAGCGCACGACCACCGACACCGGGCTGCGCGTCACCGCCCGCATCCTCGATAAATTCTACGCGCTCGGCCGCAAATGCTCCGACGGCTTCCGGGAGATCAAAGATCAGTTTATCCGGCATGACCTGACCCTTGGACAATGGAATTACGTGGTTGATCCCAACGGTTTCTCTTAATAAACATGTATAAATAATTTATGCCTCGTTACTTAGCACATTTGTAGTATAGAACTGGTGCGCGATCTCTTCTGTGAATTTTTGAATCTTCAACAGGGCATTGACAAACAGGGCACCCTAGACCAGTCGGATGAAGTATATTAACCAAGAAATCATAGCATTTCTGTTCGTCCATTAACTCGATGACGGAAAAAATGATCATATCAGTCCAAAAAGATAATTATGTGCTGTGCGGTATTTCATTATCGTCTATTATTCTAAATTAATAAAGGCTCACACACTTGGCCTCATGAGCCGAGTTTTTTTATCCGCCCTTGGTGCGCTGCGATCCCGTCGGCGATGCCTGCGGTCGGTTCCGGTCGGGGAGCCTAGCTATCGCTAAAGCTGAAATCGGCGTCGCTCTCGCTCCGCCGACTCAGCTAAGAAAGTGTCCATTTTCTACTTCCCGATTGTTGGCCGACATTGGCTCCCAAAGCGGGAAGTAATTGATGGACAGTTACTTAGCTTTTCAGTTAGGCCGCTTCCGAGGTCTTGCGCGCCTGCTCTCTACGATACCAGGTATTCCACTACTTACCTTGCGAAGTAATTGATTATGACCAACATACCGAAGAGCCTTGTTGAACTGCTGGCAAACCGAACGGACAAAGAGTGGTTCGATATGCAGCTTCTAAGGGTACAGTCAGGTGCTGTTTCGGATGACACCATTGTTCCGCCGTTTCCCCCCGACTCGGTTCAGCTATCGTTCAATGGAACCTCGGGAGAAGTCAATCTGCGTCAAGCCTTTTTGATCTACGGTCACATTAAGGCTCAGATATACAAATGGTCAGGGCTCTCTCCAGACACGCGAGTCCTCGATTTCGGATGCGGCTGGGGTAGAGTAGCGCGGTTCTTCTTGAAGGACGTGCATGCCGGATATTTCCACGGGGTCGATATTTCCCCCAGTGGTATAGACACATGCAGGAGCCTGCTTCCGGGAAGATTTGATCGCATCGATCGATACCCGCCGCTTGAATATCCGACCAATACTTTCGGCGTTGTATATGCATGGTCCGTGTTTTCGCATCTCCCGGAAATCTTACATCTGCAATGGCTGCAAGAAATCGCCAGGATTCTGCTGCCTGGGGGGGTATTTATCGCGTCCACTTTGAAGCGCAACTTCTTGGAAGATTGCAGGCTGATACGATCGAGTCGCGCTTTGAAACAGGGGTGGCAGAAAGCAGCCGCCGAATCCTTTGCGGACTACGAAGTCGCGCTCCAAGACTATGATAAGGGGGTTTTTTTATACTCGCCGAGACCGGAAATTGAATACGGAATGGCCATTATTCCAGAGGCTTATGTTAGGCGCCGCTGGTCAGATCTTTTCAAGTTTTGTGCTTATATAGGCGAGCCTGAATCGGTGGGCCAGTCTTTGATCGTCGTAAGAAAGCCGTACTGATCGGAGCGGCGTCGCCGATTATTGGAGTCGCACCGTTGGACTGTCCCCGGTTGGGCCTTGGTCATACGGGAAGGCGGGGTCAGGTCTTTGTGCGCCAAGCGAAGCTTGGCGTTTCTTGCCGGGTGCAAGTCCCGGTCGGGAGAGGGATCGGAAGTGATTCCTCGTAAGGGCAGCCCTTTAAAGCTGCCATTACGTGTCCGGTTCCACGCCCGCAAGCAATTTGGCGGTTGAGACATGTG
>JACDZF010000304.1 GCA_013426795.1 Desulfocapsa sp.
GCTTCCAATTGTGCACGCGCTTTTCTCTCTCGCGCATTGCGTTCAATCGCGCGGTTCACCGCGTCAAGCAGATCTTCCTTCGGCGCACATTTCGTCAGAAAATCTTCTGCACCCCGTCGCATTGCCTGCACGGTGATCGGAATATCACCCTGCCCGCTGAGGAAAATGACCGGCAACCTGTTCCCCTTCCTTGCAAGTTCTTCCTGTAAATCCAAACCGCTCAACCCTGGCATCTGTAAATCTACAAGGACACACCCCGGAACTTCCAGTTCCGGTTGGGCCAGAAACTCCATCGCGGATGCAAATGTCTTCACCGCGAAACCGGATGCCCGCAGCATTCTTGCGATCGCTATCAAATAGGACGCGTCGTCGTCCACAATCCGGACAACAGGAACAGATGCTTTCAAATCGCTTCTCCTCCCAGCCCCGCCGTCAGGGTGAAGGTGAACGTTGCCCCCCTTGACTCATTGTTCGTCGCCCAAATCTGCCCGCCGTGCGCCTCGATGATGCTGCGGGAGATAACCAGTCCCATCCCCAGACCGTCTGGTTTGGTACTGAAGAACGGCTCGAAAATGCTCTGGATCTTGTCTGCCGCAATGCCGGGGCCGTTGTCACTCACCGCGACCTCCACCGTTGAGCCGACAGGCCGCACCCCGATTGTAACACGGCGGGTCCTTGGTGGATTATCATCCACAGCATCCAAGGCGTTAATCAGCAGATTAATCAAGACTTGTTGCAATTGTATTTCATCACCGTGAATGGACGGCAGGTTTGCCTCAATTTTCAGCAACAGCTGCACTTGGCGTTTATCGGCACTTGGCCGTACAAGGGCAAGGGTATTTTTCACCATGAGATTAAGATCAAGGGGGCCTTTTTCGGTTTTGCGTGGATTCATCATGGCGCGCATCCGATCAATCACCTCACCGGCACGGTGGCCGTCTTTGCTGATATCCTCCATGATAGCTCGCAGTTCATCAAGGTCTGGCGACGAATCTTGCAAAAAAAGGGCTGCGGCCTCAGCATTCCGTAAGATGGCGCCTAGTGGTTGGTTTACTTCATGCGCGAGGGTGGAGGCAAGCTGATCCACCTTGGAAACGCGGGTAATGTGAGCAAGCTCATCGCACTTTTGCTGGAGTTCATGTTCCAGTTTGTTGCGCTTATCTTCCTCCTTAAGAACAATCCATGCCTTTGCTCCCAGTGCTGAAAACACTATTCCACATATGAATAAGGCACCAATAACCAATGAAAGCTTGTTCTTAAAAGATATCAAGCCAGACAAGACATCCTTTTCGGAAGAGGCCACGGCTATAGACCAGAACGTATTTCCGATCCGAACGGGGTAGTACACAGCGAATTTCCTGGTTTGTCCTACATCCCATGCCCCTATCTTGTCAAAGGTGTACTCTACAGAACCTTCCTCGCCCTTGAGCATATCATTCACCATGTCCATAAGCATAGGGTAATCCTTAACGACCTCAAGGATGGATTTCCCAGTAACGCCGGGCACCGGGCTGTAGAGCACCATCCCATCCCGGCTGATAACCCATGCGTATCCTGTCTTACCAATCTTTATCACCTCAAGAAATCGCTTTGCAATACTCTCAAAATTTATAAGTATTCCGATGGATCCTTTGAATACGCCCCCCCTGAAGACCGGTACATGGAGTGCAATTGAATCAAAACCCTCAACAGCTCTGAATACATCGCTGATGACTGGCTTATGATCCTGGAGCAACATGCGAACATGTTCTTGGCCTGAGACATCCATTCCCTCAGAACTGTTTGCGGGAAAATTATAGAGAATTACGCCTCTTTCATCCAGACGGGTGATTGATGTGATCTGTTCTTTATTCGCTTCATAGAATAGGTTGAGGTAGCGTTTACCAACGTTGTTATTATCGATGATCGCGTCAATCTTTGATAAAGATTCAAGGTTTCGGATCCATGAAGCAAAAAAATCTTCGATCCCCTGTGCCGACTGCTTTGCGTGGATCGTCTGCGCTTCTTTTAATTGCTTGATTTCATAGCTCTTGGTGTCCTTGTAAATATAGGAAAAGA
>JACDZF010000305.1 GCA_013426795.1 Desulfocapsa sp.
GTACCGCCGGATTGTTGTGTCATTATCGAAGTGGATCAGGGGGCCTCGCTGGGCTATCGCAAGGCCTCTTTACTCAATGAAATCAAGGCACTTGGTTCATTGTTACAAGCTGCCTCGACCTCACACATCGACGCGGAACACGCCCGGGATCTTATCTTTGAAATGAATAGGGACTTCAGGCAGCCATTGGTGGTTTTTGATGGCAACCCCATGGACTGTGATCCCGTGCAGTTGACTGAAAAAGGGGAGAGGATGGCCAGTCTGTATTGGCAGAAATATCTGCCTGTGTGGCAATCCATTGTCGATGAACGAAGCAGCTATTATTGATTGATGGGACAGAATGGATGGCCGGGGAACAGGGAAAATGGAATCAGAGGAGAATACTTGCCCCGCTGAATGGTTCAGAAGGTGGCAGGATGAATAAGTTAACCGTCAAAACCCAGTGAGCCTGGGGCATCAGGAGTGATGCATCGACTTGCTGGAAAAATATGGAGATAAATTATGGATATATCATATTCACCCATTGGATATTTTCGAAGTCCTTATACCGAAATTAAGGGAATGCCGATCCAGCCCATCGGCGCCGCAGATGTTGAAGGGGCCATCGAGGTGTTGCCCGAGTTTCGGGCAGGTCTTACCGATCTTGAAGGATTTTCCCATGTCTTTGTTCTCTACCACCTGCATCAGATCGAGGGCTATGAATTAATGATCAAGCCCTTTCTCGATACCCGGCGGCACGGGGTTTTTGCCACCAGGTCTCCCAAGCGACCCAACGCCATTGGCCTTTCCGTCATGCGCCTGCAAAGAGTCGAGGGCCTTTTTGTTTATCTTGCAGGAATCGATGTTCTCGATCAGACGCCGGTGATCGATATCAAGCCCTATGTGGCTGATTTTGACCGCTGCGATGCCGATCGCTTCGGCTGGTTCGAGGGAAAATCCCGCAATGCGACCCATCACCGCAGTGACGAGCGTTTCGCTGCCCAACCAGTCATGGCGGAGGACTGATTTGGCAACTTTTCTCTTTGTGCACGGGGCATTTCAGGGAGGCTGGGTCTGGGGAAGGGTTGCCCATGCGCTCAGGAAGGAAGGGCATGAGGTCCATACACCGACCCTTTCGGGTTGTGGCTATCTTGCCCATGGAGGGTTGCAGGGGTTTGACCTGTGCGACTATCTGTCTGACATTGTGAAATATATTGAATTTGAGGATCTGCGCGAGATCATTCTGGTGGGGCACAGCTTTTCCGGCATGATATGTGGCGCGGTCATGATGGAGGTGCCGGATCGTATTCGGCACGCACTATTTGTCGATGCGATCATCCCGGAATCCCACCGTTCTTTCGTTGATCTTGCCGGAGAGGCCTTTGGGTCCATGCTGGATAAGAATCGTCAGGAGGATGGCACGGTCACGCCATGGCCGCTCAAGGTCTTTGGGGTGAGCGGACTAGAGGCTGGCTGGTTTGAAGCCCGTCTCCGACCTTTTCCGTATAAGGTCTTCCGTTCACCATTTCCTGGAGATTTTGACCCCCATCGTGTTTCCACAAGCATGATCAGCTGTCAGGAAACGATGAGCCCGTTTATCCAGGCCATGGCTCTGAAGGCAAAAGGGTATAACTGGCCAGTGCTGATGATTCGGTCCGGCCATTGTCCCATGGTGACGTGTCCTGCCGTGCTGGCCGGGAAGATTCTGGAGCAGGTGGCATCCGCCTCAGCATGAATATTTATGGATGAACAGGGTGGAAGGAAAGGGGGAGCAGGACAGATTAAAAGGACGGACTGCAAGGCTCATCTATTAAACCACCCGCATCTTCAAGGTTCTTGTCCCCTTGAGATGCGGGATGGCTTTATCAGCCCGTTGATGCCGATGGTGCAGGTGGGAGTTTGTCAGCGGGTCTCGATGTTGTTTCTCCGCAAGGCCTCCTTGACCTCGCTGATGGGAACCTCCTGCCGGTGGAAGATTCCGGCGGCAAGGGCGGCCTCGGCGTCGGTTTCCTGGAAGACTTCGACAAAATGCCGGGCTGATCCCGCCCCTGAGGAGGCGATCACCGGGATGGACACAG
>JACDZF010000306.1 GCA_013426795.1 Desulfocapsa sp.
AATTCTTTTTTGGGGGACCAGCAAAATGGATGGGCAGCAATTCCAGCGATTGGTGATTGGCATGATGGATGGCATGGGGATGCCGGTTTACCGTGCTTCCCGGATGCCGGTGATGAACCGCATGGAACGGGAAGGAAACCTGTTCCGTACCGTCCAGGGGATTTTCCCAAGCGTCACCAACGTCAATAATGTTTCCATCGCCTGCGGAAGCTGGCCGGGGGAACACGGCATCACCGCGAATTCCTACTTTGACCCGGAACTCGGTCAGGCCGTTTATATGAACGATGCCCGTCTGATCCGTGTCAAAACGATTTTCCAGCGGGCTGCCGAGTGGGGGATCAAATCGGCCCTGCTGACCAGCAAGAAGAAGACGGCCGAACTGTTCCGCTCCGGCACCGAAATCTGTCTGGCCGCGGAAGCGCCTGATCCCGCTTTTGTTGAGAAATATGGGCAGCCGTCGGGGATTTACAGTCGGGAGATCAATTACTGGCTCTGGGATGTGGCGGTGGACCTTTTGAAAACCCGGCCCGACATCGGGCTCATTTACGTGCATATTACAGATTACCCGATGCATGCCTGGCATCAAACATCTTTGGAATCCATGGAACACTTGGAGGAAATCGACCGGCGAATGGGAATGGCGGCCGAGGTGGCTCCAGACGCGGCATTTCTCTTCACCGCTGACCACGGAATGAACAATAAAAAACGGTCGTATGATTTAGAAAAGGTCTGCAGGGATGTCGGTTGTCCGGTACGGTTCGTGCTTTCCCCCGAAAGGGATTATTACGTGGTCCATCACCGCAACTTTACCGGCTGTTCGTGGATCTGGCTTGAAAAGGAGTCTGACCGCGAAAAAATCAAAAACATTATCAGCGGGCTGAAAGGGGTGGAGCGGGTCATGGATTCTCAAGAGGCTGCGGAAGAATTTCACACTGACCCTTCCCGGATCGGAGACCTGGTGATCTTCGGGGACCGCGATACCATGTTCGGCGAGATGGAACAGCCCATGGAGGAACTGGCCGACACCTATCGCGCCCATGGTTCGATGCACGAGATGGAACTGCCGCTGATCATCTATAATTTCCAAGGCCCCTTGCCACAGCAGGACTTTTTCAAGAACAACAAAGACTTGACCAGATTTTTATTCAGGGTCTGACCGGGGAGCAGGGAAAACCCTCTCGTGGGCCACCATCCACTTGTTCCTGGAGTCCACGGAGAAGGAAGGAACTGCATGGGGAATGGTATACGAATTGTCCTGCGAGATGCCGATCTGCCTTTCCTGCCTGCCCTTTACGCTCAACCCGGCCAGGACGACGGCACGGTACAGAGTATGGAAGAGGCCGGGCCTGTCTTTGCCCGGATAAAGACCTATCCGGGCAAAGACAGGCCCGCAAAGGATGCAGAATCGTCGGCTTCTTCGCGCTCCTGATCATGGATAATATCGGCCACAAAGGGGCTCCATCGGCCGTCCTTGAAGATGTCTGAGGAAGGATTTGGGGGGGCAAGGAGTTGGTCGACAGATGATGACTCATACCAAGGAGTTCTGCCGGCAAACATACCGTTTCCACAAAATTATTTCCAGACCCAGATCTTAAGACTATTCCACCATACAAGTCCTTGATGTCGCATCACAAACACCAATAAGTTCCCATCAACAAAAGACCTTTCCCTTTCCTGAAATTCACTGCCAAATCAGGCAGACCTACGAAGCGGATCCTGTTGATTCTCCACTCAGACCTACCTGCAAGGCTGGATTTTTTTCCTTCACAGCTTCAACATCAGCCTATCCGCAAGTCTTTACTCCGGGAAATTTTATGAAACCGCTGGACGAAAAAAATCCCGTCGTTTCCAGGGGGCAGCAGCGCCCACAAGGATTCAGAAACTGCCATGGGTGGCAGAAAGACACGGGAGGGACAAGGGTCGGGGGGATGACGTCTAAGCCGGGAACCATCCGGTATTCATCCACCAGAGGGGGTGCTTGGTCTTCTGGGGTCAGCCCTCTGATGGGACGATGGATTTGGTTCCTGCTGGCAACAAAGGAAGGGGAAAAG
>JACDZF010000036.1 GCA_013426795.1 Desulfocapsa sp.
AGAACCGTACAGGGTTCTGGAAAGGGCTTTGTTCATTTTAAAATGGTGGAGGCGGCGGGAGTTGAACCCGCGTCCGAAAATACTCCCCTCCCGTATCTACATGCTTAGTTCCGGGCTTTAGTTCTCACGTCAGGAGCTCCGCCGGAGCTTGGATATCCTGATGCCAGCCTGCTTGGTTCTTATCTTTGGGCAAACAGGCGCTGCTCAAAGACCAGCCCACAGAGTCGGCGCTCCGATCCGGTCTTATGGGCAGAGACCGGGGGAACGGCACAGCAGACTAAGCTGCCAGTGCGTAGTTATAATCGTCGGCGATTATAATTGAATTTCCATCGGTTTTACGAGCAGACAGAAGCTCGGCATGCAACAAGTAGCTTACATATCCCCGTCGAAGCCGTTTCGCCCCCATAATGTTATGACTTAGAAACCGTTAAGAGTAGAGCAAGTTTTATATCAACCCGTCTGCTCAGTCTGAAAAACTTTCCTTCAACTTCAGAGCCTTTTACCAGACTCCAGCTCATTATACCACATTGTGGCGCATAACCCTCTGAATCTCTCGGTCGCTCTGCTTTTCCTTGAGCGCGGCCCGCTTGTCGTACTCCCGTTTTCCGCGCGCCAGCCCCAGTTCCACCTTGGCCTTGCCCCGTTCGTTAAAGTATATCTTCAGGGGGATCAAGGCAAGGCCTTTCTCCCGCAGCTTGCCGATCAGCTTGCTGATCTCCCGCTTATGGAGCAGCAGCTTGCGGGACCGTAGCGGCTCATTGGGGTTATGGGTGGCGAAGGTATAGAAGGAAATATGGACATTGATCAGCATCGCCTCGCCGCGCTCGTTAATCTGGACATAGCCGTCACGCAGATTGGCCTTGCCGGCCCGCAGAGATTTCACCTCCGGCCCGCTGAGCACCATCCCCGCCTCCAGGGTTGATTCGATGGCGTAGTCATGGAAGGCCTTTTTGTTGCGGCAGACTATTTTTTCGCCCATGACCTGATCACCTGTTCCCTTTCAGCACTGCGTCCAAACCCATATCACCCATCACATCTCTCCCATACTGGTCACCCGCAGGGCCTCCTGATAGGTGGTCACCCCGGCCTTCACCTTCTGCCAGGCATCTTCCCGTAGAGTAGTCATTCCCTCCCGGATTGCAACCTTGCGCATCTCGTTTACCCCTTCGCCCGCCCGCAGCAGCCGGTTGATCTGCTCGGAAAAGACAAAGACCTCAAACACCCCGCACCGTCCCTTGTAACCGGTGCCACGGCACTGACGGCAGCCCTTGCCGCGCTTGAGCTCAATGGTGCCGCTGCCTGTCACCGGAAAACCGAGTTTGATCAGCCCCTCTTTGTCCATGGAAAACGTCTCCACGCATTCCGTGCAGATCTTTCGCACCAGGCGCTGGGCCACGCAGCCAAGCAGGGTGGAGCTGATCAGGAAGGGCTCCAGCCCCATGTCCATCAAGCGGACAATGGAGGAAACGGCGTCATTGGTATGGAGGGTGGAGAGCACCAGATGGCCGGTCATGGCGGCTTGCACCGCATGGGACGCGGTGGCCTGATCGCGGATCTCGCCAATCATGATGATGTCCGGGTCCTGACGGAGGATGTTGCGGAGGATGGTGGCAAAGGTCACATCGATGAGCGGCTGCACCGAGATTTGATTGAACTCATCATAGACCATTTCCACCGGGTCTTCGATGGTGACGATATTCTTCTCCGGGGTGGCGATTTTTTTCAGGGTCGAATAGAGGGTGGTGGACTTGCCGCTGCCGGTGGGCCCGGTGACAAGGACGATGCCATGGGGGGAGTGGATAAAGGAATCATAGACCTGACGATCCCGATGGGAAAAGGAGAGTTGATCAAGGTCCTGAAAGATCACATCCGAGTCCAGAATCCGCATCACCGTCTTTTCGCCAAAGGAGACGGGCACGGTGGAGACACGGATCTCCACCTCCTTCTGGCCGCCGATTCCAAGCTTGATCCGTCCGTCCTGGGGCCGCCGTTTCTCGGAGATGTCCATGCGGGCCAGGGACTTGATGCGGGCGGTGATGGCCGCGTGCACGGCCTTGGGCAGCCGGTAGATGGGATGGAGCATCCCGTCGATGCGAAAGCGGACCATGCAGGCCTCCCGTTTCGGCTCGATGTGGATATCGCTCGCCTGCTGTTCCAGGGCATAATGAAAGAGATGGTTGACTGCCGATTTGATATGCTGATCGGAGGAGGAAATCTCTTTCGAGGCGGAGATTTTGACAAACTGCTCAAGGTTGCCGATATCCACCGAACCGCCGACGCCGGGGCCGGAAAACTGGGTCTCCGCCGCCTGGATGGACTTCTGAAAGCCGAAGAATTCGGCCTGAATCTTGCGGATATCGGATTTTGTGGCGAGATAGGGTTTGACCTTGATCTGATTGGCCTGCTCGATATCGGCGAGCACGGTTGTATTGTCGGGATTATAAACCGCCACCTCGAGGACGCCGTTCTGCAGATTAAAGGGGAGCAGAATATGGGTGATGGCAAAGTTTCTGGGGATGTTCTTGGTCACGATATTGATGTCGAGGGCCAGGGGATCAAGCTTTTTAAAGGGCAGCCCAAACTCCAGGGCCACCGCCTGCATGATCGCCTCTTCATTGAGCAGCACCCCGGGCCGGCCTTCGATCTCCATCTTCAGCGAGACGATGATTTCCACCAGATCGGGGTCAGCTTTATCGTCATCCCCGCCATTATCCTCGGCGCGTTTCAGCAGTTTCTGCCGCTGCCGCCTCTTGCCCTGGGTAATTGTCTGCCGCTGCTGGCCGCTGAGCAGCCGCTCTCGTTCCAGCAAATCAAGCAATTCTTCACTCTTTAAAAAATTCATGGCACCATCCTGTTCTTGTCAGTATTCATGAAACCTTCATCCCCTGGGCCTTTGATAAGCCCTCGCAATACCGCTAAATTATCCCGATCTTCCTACAGATCATCCCCTTTTTCGGTCTCGATGATCATCGGGTGTCCGGCAAAACGGGGATCGTTGAGCAGGCTCGCAAATCCCGTCAGGCCGATGGCCCCCTGACCAATATGTTCATGCCGATCCACCCGGCTGGCAAGGGGCTGTTTTGAATCATTGAGGTGAAAAAACCGGATCGCCTCAAGGCCCATCAGCCGGTCAAACTCCTCCATGGTCTGGAGATAGCCCGGAAGGGTGCGGATATCATAGCCGGCGGCAAAGATATGACAGGTGTCAACGCATACCCCGAGCCGCTCCGGGCATCGGGAACGGGCCAGAATCTCGGCCAGCTCCTCAAATCGACTGCCCAGGCTCGTCCCTTGGCCGGCTGTGGTCTCCAGCAGAACCATCACCCCGGGTTCCGATTCCATCAGGGCCAGATCCAGGGCTCCGGCAAAACGAGCCAGTCCCGTCTCCACCCCATCCCCGCCATGGGAGCCGGGATGGATCACCACAAAGGGAATGGCAAGTCTGGCGCAGCGATTGATCTCGCCGGCAAAGGCGGTGATGGATTTGTCCATCAGCTCCTGTTTGCCACTGGCCAGGTTGATCAGATATGAGGCATGGGAGGCGACCGGCAGGGCCCCTATCCCTTTCCAGGCCTGCTGGAACAGCTCAATCTCCTCCGCCGATAAGGGCTGGGGGTGCCACTGGCGCTGGTTTCTGGTGAAGATCTGCAGTGCCCCACCACCAGCCCGGTGCAGGCGGTCAAAGGCCAGGTGCAAGCCCCCGGCCACCGATTCATGGGCCCCTAGCAATGGCATCTGTCAGCCTCTTTATAACTTCCTCATCTTTCCCTGGCTTCTCCTGTCTTTCCCGACCCGGCTTCATAGCGCGTTCTGCGGAAATGGTCAATCTGCTGCTGGTAATAGGCTCGATGGTCGGGATCGGCCAGAATCGCCTCCTCTTCCACCTTGATCGCCTCTTCAATGAAGTCATTGGCCCAATAGGCCATGGCCAGGGTATCAAGGAAAGAGGCCACCGGCTTCTCGATGACCGCTGCCCGGGCCAGGGTCAGGGCCCGTTGCGGGTCCCGCAGCTGTTCATCCTGGCTGGTCAGCAGCAGCCAGGCCAGATTGTTCATCAGATCGGGACTGACCGGCTCGTAGGTCATCGCCTTCTCATAGGCCTCCAGGGCCTTCTGTTCCATCTTTTTATGCTGCATCAGATCGCCGGCCAGACGAAGCCACAGCGCCTTGTCGGTCTCACGCTGGACCTTCTGCGAGACCATCATCTCGATATACTTTTCCTCGTACTGGCGGTTGAGCTCGTCCAGAGGAACCTGCCGCGCCAGGATGACTATTGCCGTCAGCCCCAGCACATAGGCGCTCAGGCTGAGCCGCACCTTGCGCTCGTGGCGGCCTCGTGCACCGGGGTCCCGTTCACATTTTTCGAGGAAATCCACCCGCTCACCAATGCCGAAATGATGCCAGCTGGGTTTATCGCGATTGCCGCTCAACAGGCCGATCTTTTCAAAGGCCGACACCAGACTGAAACTGCGGCCGTAATCTCCGTAATGGTTGTCGGCAAAGGCGGAAAAGACATGGAGATCCGCCTGTCTCTCGAAATTTCTGATAAAATAGCCGAACAGAAACCGGAAATAGAGAAGCATGAGGGCAAGCAGAGGAAGGGAGGTGCAGGCCACCAGCAGCGCCTCCGGCGACATTTTGCTCCACTCCATCAGGGAGTAGAAAGTATCACGGGAGAGCAGGAAAGAGATCAATGGCTCGGAGAGGACCCCCACCACCAGGCTGAACCCGAGAATGAGCAGCATGTAGAGCAGCAGATGCATCTTCTTGACATGGCCGATCTCATGGGCCATCACCGCCTCCAGTTCATCAAGGGTCAGGGTCTGGATCAGGGCAGGGGTAATCAGCACATAGCGCAGGCCGGGGACCACCCCCATGACCGCGGCGGTCAACGCCCGCCCTTCGTAGAGCGGCCAGAGGTAGAGATCGCAGACAAAATTCTGTCTGGCGCAAAAGGCCGTGAGCTGATCCCTGAGGACACCGGCCGGCATCTGGACACAGGCCCAGAGACGACGCACCACCGGCGGAAAAATCAGGAGGACGAAAAGGAGGAAGAAGAGATAGAAGAGCAAATCCCCCCAAGCCGTCAGCAGCAGATCCTGCAAGCCCTGTGAAGGTACCAGGGCGACCAGATCATGGCAGATGGAGAGCAGGGCCCAGGGCAGGACCACCGGCAGATTCACCCTGATATTCAGCCAGAGAAAGGCCGCGGGGGTGTGGTCATTGCCGAAATCCCCCTGGTAAGGGGAACGGGCGACCCGCCACATAAGTCCCAGATACCCGAAAAAAAACAGCAGCCCGGCAATGTTGACCAGTGACGGCAGGGACTCCGTCCATTGGGGAAGGGAAAGATAATACTTGAGGTCACAGAGATAGGTTGCCGCACCAAAAAAGACCACGGCCAGAATCATGGCCTGCCGTTCCGCCCTGAAATAACCGGCTGCCTCGCAGTTGCCCCTTTTTCCATATAGGAAATGGACCAGCCGGTCATATCCGATGAGACTTATGATAAAACAGCAGGCCGACACCAGAGGGGGCAGAAAAGGGGCATCGGGCACTGTTTTCATGCTGAATAAAGCGATGGCGGCGATAAAATAGAGGAGGGTATTATACATGACAGGCCTGGTCAGCGGCATCAAAGGGCTTGGGGTCTTCTTTCGCCATCACCATCCTGATACCCATAAACGATCCATCTCCATCTCCAACCTGCTGATTCATTCCCCTCTCTGCCCCTTCTCTGAAATTGCCTTTCCTGTATTATACCTACCCGGTATTATACCTACCCGGACAGTCACTGGCAACCGCGAAGAAAAAGGGATGCTGTCAGCCGGGGCCATCTTCCCGGATATCCCGGTTCGTCCCATGACTGCCACCCCCAGGAGAGCCGGGGTGAATCGGGCCGGTCACGGGCCTTGCCCGGGACATTGTAGCTGCTTCGAAGAAAGTGCGGAAAAATACTGTACAAAGCGCGAGTATTTGGTTAGTATCTGCTGTTTTCTTTTAGACGAGGTTCTCGTGAACTGGGAAAAATCGGAGGAAGATTCCCCGATCCAGGACAGTGGTTCTCTCTGGCGGCGGCACTGATTTGGTGTGGCAGTGCGCTGATGTTAGTTCATTGAATGAGGAGTCGCAAGGGTTTGCGGGGCCTTATTTTTATTTTATCTGGGGTTGGTCAAGGCCGCCGAAAAGATTCAGGTGGAGAGGAAAGCAATCATGAGTGTAGATTTAAGTAATGTGCGGAATATCGGGATCAGTGCCCATATCGATTCAGGAAAAACGACACTGACCGAGCGCATCCTGTTTTATACGGACCGGATCCATGCCATCCATGATGTGCGCGGTAAGGATGGCGTCGGCGCCAAGATGGATTCCATGGAACTGGAAAGGGAGCGCGGCATCACCATTCAGTCGGCGGCCACCTACTGCAACTGGAAAGGGAAGGATATCAATATCATTGATACCCCCGGCCATGTGGATTTTACCATTGAGGTGGAGCGGGCCCTGCGCGTGCTCGACGGCGCGGTTCTGGTGCTCTGCTCGGTGGGTGGCGTCCAGTCCCAGTCCATCACCGTCAATCGCCAGATGACCCGCTACAAGGTTCCCCGCATTGCCTTTATCAACAAGTGTGACCGCACCGGCGCCAATCCTGAGCGGGTGACCGCTCAGTTGCGGGAGAAGCTGGGGTTGAACGCCCATATGGTGCAAATTCCCATCGGCCTCGAAAATGATCTGGTGGGGGTCATTGATCTGGTGACCATGAAGGCCCTCTACTTTGATGGCGACAATGGCGAGGTGGTGCGTGAGGATGTGATCCCCGCCGGGTTGCAGGACAAGGCCCAGGCCAAGCGGGAAGAGCTGCTGGAAGCGGTGTCGATGTTCTCCGATGATCTGATGGAAGTGATGCTGGAAGAAGGTGACATCCATCCCGACCTGATCCAGGACGCCATCCGCAAAGGCACACTGGCCCTGGAATTTACCCCTGTTTTTGTCGGCTCCGCCTACAAGAACAAGGCGGTTCAGCCCATGCTCGACGGGGTGGCCGCCTATCTGCCCTGCCCCACCGATGTTGTCAATATGGCCCTTGATCTCAACAATGAGGAAAAGGAGTTTCCCGTTTCCAACGATCCCGCTGACCCCCTGGTCATGCTCGCCTTCAAGCTTGAGGATGGCCGCTACGGCCAGTTGACCTATGTGCGCACCTATCAGGGCAAGGTCACCAAGGGTGATACGGTGTTTAACAGCCGCACCGGCAAGAAGGTGAAGATCGGTCGGCTCTGCCGGATGCACTCGGACGAGATGGAGGATATCGAATTCTGCGGCTCCGGCGATATCGTCGCCCTTTTCGGGGTGGACTGCGCCTCCGGTGACACCTTCACCTCCGGGGAAATCTCCTGCTCCATGAGCTCCATGCATATCCCCGAGCCGGTCATCTCCCTGGCCATTATTCCGGTGGATAACAAGGCCCAGATCAATATGTCCAAGGCCCTGAATCGTTTTACCAAGGAAGATCCCACCTTCAAGACCTTTGTTGACCACGAGACCAGCGAGACCATTATCTCCGGTATGGGTGAGCTCCATCTGGAGGTCTATGTGGAGCGGATGAAGCGTGAATATAACGCCGAGGTGACGGTGGGCGCGCCCCAGGTCGCCTATCGTGAGACCATCACCGCCCGGGCCGAGTTTAACTATACCCACAAGAAGCAGACCGGCGGCTCCGGTCAGTTTGGCCGGGTGGCCGGCTACATGGAGCCCCTGGAAGAGGGCGAGTATGAGTTTGTCGATTCCATCGTGGGCGGGGTTATCCCGCGCGAGTTTATCTCATCCTGTGACAAGGGCTTCCAAAAGAGTCTGGTCAAGGGCGCGCTCTGCGGCTCCGCGGTTACCGGTGTGCGCTGCGTGATCAACGATGGCGCCTATCATAACGTGGATTCCTCCGATGTGGCCTTCCAGCTGGCCGCCATTGGCGCCTTCAAGGATGGATATATGAAGGCCAAGCCGGTGATCATGGAGCCGATTATGAAGGTGTCGGTGGAGGGTCCCACCGAATTTCAGGGATCCATCATGGGCAGTATCAACCAGCGCCGGGGTATGATCATCGGCACCATGGAAGAGGGGCAATATACGGTGGTGGAGGCTGACGTGCCGCTCTCGGAGATGTTTGGATATTCCACCATTCTTCGTTCTCTGACCCAGGGCAAGGCGGAATTCACCATGGAGTTTTCCGCCTTCAAGCAGGTGCCCAAGCTGGTCAATGACGAGCTGATCAAGAAGTACCAGAGCGAAAGGAAGAACGGATAATCCAAAGGGACAAACTGGGTGATCGTTTGACAGGGTATTCACTCGAATAATGAGCAGTTACGGGTATGAATCCATACCTCGTGGATCGTCCCTTGAAGGACGAGCAAACGTATAGATAAAAGAGGGTTTGGCTATGGGGAAAAAAAATCTGGTAATGAATAATCCGTTGCGAATTTTAGGACTTGAGAAAAAAGTACAGGACAAGGATGCCAGCATGGGTCTGGTCATGTCCCGTCCAGGTCTGGGCAAGACCGCCATCCTGGTGCAGATTGCGCTGGACTCCATGCTCTGGGGCGACAAGGTGCTGCATGTCTCCATCGGTGAGAGCTTTGACAAGACCCGGGCCTGGTATGACGACATTCTCGCGCTCATGGGTTCCACCGAGAAGGCGGACAGCTTTCAGACCACCGTGGCCGAGATTCTGCCCAACCGGATGATCATGACCTTCAAGGAGACCGGGTTTTCTCCCATCAAGCTGGAAGAACGACTGGGCGATCTGGTCCAGCAGAATATCTACAAACCGGTGTGCCTGATCATTGACGGCTACGACTTCCAGGGCGGTACCCATAAGGATCTGGAAGAGTTCAAGGCCTTTATGGTGCGCAAGGGGGTGAAGATGATCTGGTTTTCGGCCACCACCCATCGGGAAGATGAGCGCAAAAGCGCGGCTGGTGTTCCGGCTCCCTGTCATGAGATTGATGATCTTTTTGACGCGATCTTAATGATCGAGCCCAAGGATGATGCCGTGGATCTGAAGATTCTGAAATGCACAGGCTGCTCGGTGGATCCCGGAACCTCATTGATCCTCGATCCCTCCACCATGCTGATCCAGAAGGCATAGGCGGCAAGGTACCGGCGAACGATGTCCTTCCGGGAAGGATCGTCGTGCCTCTTTGACAGCATGATCTGCGATCCAGAGTTCCAGAAACGGGTATCTCCACCAGTGAGGTTCCCGTTTTTTTTTATGGGAAAACGGGGGGGGGGACAGGATGAAATTTCGGCCTTGTATTGATCTGCATGAGGGACAGGTGAAGCAGATAGTCGGCTCCACCTTGAATGATGCCCAGCCTGAACAGCTGAAAACCAATTTCACCGCCGATCATCCTGCTTCCTGGTACGCGGAGCTCTATCGCCGCGACGATCTGAGAGGCGGCCATATCATCAAGCTGGGGCCGGGCAATGATGACGCGGCCCTGGCGGCGCTTACCGCCTGGCCGGGCGGGATGCACATCGGCGGCGGGATCTCGGCTGACAATGGCGGCTGGTGGCTGGATCGCGGGGCCTCCCATGTGATTGTGACCTCCGCCGTCTTCCACCAGGGGATGATCGACGAGGCGCGGTTGCGGGAGCTGGTGCGGGCGGTGGGGCCGGAACGGCTGGTGCTTGATCTGAGCTGCCGCCGGCGGGGGGATGAGTATTATATCGTCACCGATCGATGGCAGCGTTTTACTCAAGTTGTCATCAGTGAGCAGGTTCTGACCCATCTGGCCAGGGATTGTGCCGAGTTTCTGGTCCATGCCGCCGATGTGGAGGGACAATGTCAGGGTATCGAGGCGGAGTTGATAGCCCGGCTGGCCGCCTGGTCCCCCATCCCGGTGACCTATGCCGGGGGAGTTCGGAACCTTGCCGACCTGGAGCTGATTCGGAGTCTGGGGGCGGGAAGGCTGGATGCCACCGTCGGCAGCGCCCTCGATATCTTTGGCGGCAGCGGCATGACCTATGCCGAAGCGGTCCGTTTTCATCATGGGGACCAGGGGTGATGGCCTGATGGATAAGGACTCGATGGATCAATCCCAGCCGGCAGGGGCCTGCCCCCCGTCGGCAACCCTGGTGGAGCTGAAGATTCAGATTCCAGCGGATCTCCATGTCGCCTACCAGCGCTGTTCGTGGGCCATTGTCCATGAAACCGGGCGCCAGCCCCTGGCGGTGATGGAGGAGATGGTGCGGGATTTTCTGGTCAAGCATGGATGTTAACCCCCCTCTCCGGGACGATGGAGCCGTGAATCGGCCCTTGATCCGCTGGTCATCATCACCCCCTCTTTTTGTTTCTCCGCCTTTTGTTTCCTTGACCTCGCCTTCGACTTTGGCTATTATTGTCAATAAATAATTGTTTTTATTGCCTAATTAGCTGATATTTAGTTGATATTAATCCATTTCTTGAGGATTCTTTGTGGTGGAGCTGGAACGGGCAGATCAACGACAAAAGATTGAACGATTTATCCAGAAGATGCCGAGTCTGTCAACCACAGTCCGAAAGGTTCTGGAGGTTTGTAGTCGGACCGACGCCTCACCCAATGAGTTGAATAGGGTCATCTCCCTCGATCCTGTTTTGACCGGCCAGGTATTGAAGCTGATCAACTCGGCCTACTATTCATTGATCAACACCATCACCTCGCTGACCCGGGCCATTACCATGCTGGGGATGAATACGGTCAAGAATATGGCGCTCAGTACCGCCATTATCCAATCCGTTGCCGGCTCAAATAAATCAAAGGCCCTGCCCACCAGCCGCTTCTGGGTTCATTCCATTGGGGTGGGGGTGAGCGCCAAGTTACTGGCAATCGCCAGGGGTGTCCCCATTCAGGAGCGGGAGGAATTTTTTATTGCCGGTCTGCTCCATGATATCGGCAAGGTTCCTTTCGGGGATGAGTATATTCATGTGCTCTCCATTGCCGGTGAGAAACAGCGCCCCCTGGTGGAGGTGGAACGGGAATTTTTGGGGATTGATCACCAGGATGTCGGGGCTTTGATTGCGGCAAAGTGGAAGTTGAGTCCTGCCATGACCAGTTGTATCGGGTATCATCATGACATTGATCTGGCCGATGGGGAGACTCACCAGTTGGTTGCCATTGTCGCCCTGGCCAATCTCTATGTGAATATTCACGATATTGGGTTTGCCGGGGATTCTTTCCCCGAATATGCCGACGCCGACCGGCTGTTGTCCCTGGCGGGTCTGCAATGGTCGGATTTCGCGGCCATCGACAGCAAGGTTGAGGAAGAGATTCAAAAGGCCCAGATTTTCTTACAGGTGTAATAAATTGATGAAAGTGCGCTTTTGGGGAGTACGGGGCTCCATTCCCTGTCCTGGACCCTTGACCCAGAAATATGGGGGCAACGGAGCCTGCATTGAGCTGCGGATAGGGGAGGAAGGGCGGCTGGTGATCATCGATGCCGGCTCCGGGATCCGGCAGCTGGGCAATTACCTGATGCGGCATGATCTGCCCAGAGGGCCGATCCAGACCGAGATCTTTCTTTCCCACACCCATTGGGATCATATCATGGGGTTTCCCTTTTTTGTTCCCATTTATGTGCCCGGCAGCCGGCTGAAGGTGTACGGCCCGGTCTCCTTTGAGGATGAGACCCTGGAGGAGGTGGTGGGGGGACAGATGAAATATCGGTATTTCCCGGTCAATATGGGCGAGCTCCGCTCATCCATCGAGTATATCCGCCTGCGCGAAGAGGCGGGACGCGACTATGGGGACGGGCTGCGGGTGACCACCAAGTTTTTAAATCATCCCATCACCGCCCTCGGCTATCGATTTGAGTATCAGGGGAAATCCTTCTGTACCTGCTACGACTTTGAGCCCTTCCGCAATCTGTTTCTCACCGATCCCGATCACCCCGAGTATGATGAGGCGATGGCGGTGGAGGGGGCGGAGGTGGCCCGCGAACAGAATCAGGCCATGGAGGATTTTTTTGCCGGCGCCGATCTTCTAGTGCACGACAGCCAGTACACCGACGCGGAGATGAAAGGCCGCGTCGGCTGGGGACATTCCAGCTGCGAGTATGCCATTGCCGCCGCCGCGCGGGCCGGGGTGAAGCGACTGGCCCTGTTTCACCATGACCCCGATCGCACCGACGAGCAGATCGATGCCATGGCCGCCAGCTACTGTGTACCCGGCAGTGCCGGGGAGATGGAAGTCTTTTTCGCCGCCGAAGGGCAGGTGGTGGAATTGTGACGGGTTGGCTGCTTGCAGGTGCTGAGTCGAAGCTGGATTGGTTCAGTGCAATGGTGCTGGTTCCATATTGTTTTCAGCAGGCCCTGCCATGAAGATTGCCCTCGTCCAGACCAATCCGGTCATTGGTGATTTTTCCGCCAACTGCCGCGCCATTATCCGTGCCGCCGAGCAGGCCCTGGCCCGCGGTTGCGCTCTGGTGGTCTTTCCCGAGATGGCCGTCTCCGGATACCCGCCCCAGGATCTTCTGGAGCGGCCCTCCTTCCTCGATGCCCATGGGCGTGCTGTCGCCGCCCTGGTCAGGGAGCTTCCGGCCCTGGCGGTGATGTTCGGCTGTATTGAGCGGCGGGCCGGGGAGGAGCAGGGAAAGCCGCTCTATAATTCGGTGGTGGTGGCCGAGGGCGGCGAAATTGTCCATCGGGTGCGCAAGCAGCTGCTCCCGGCCTATGATGTCTTTGACGAGACCAGATACTTTGAGCCCGGCCCGGTTTCGCAGTTGTATCGTCTGGGCGGGCTGAGCTTTGCCCTCACCGTCTGTGAAGATATCTGGTTTGAGGCCGCCGGCGGTTATCGTCGTGATCCGGTGGTCTCGCTCTTTGATGCCGCCGCCCATCAGGGGCAGCGCATTGACTGCCTGATCAATGTCTCCGCCTCTCCCTTCCAGCATGATAAAGAGCGTATCCGGCAGGCCCTCTTTCGCTCCATCTGCACCCGCCATCAGATTCCCCTGGTCTATGTGAACCAGGTGGGGGGGCAGGATTCCCTCCTCTTTGACGGGCATAGCCTGGCCATGAACGGGAAGGCGGAGATTGTTGCCCGCTGTGCCGGTTTTGTCCCCGATATGGTGGTGCTGGACACCGACACCTGGCGCGGAGAGATGCACGCGCCGGCGCAACCGGATTCGGTGGCGGAGGTGTACGCCGCCCTGGTGATGGGGGTGCGGGATTATGTGCGCAAATGCGGATTTCGCTCGGTGGTGCTCGGCCTCTCCGGCGGCATCGACTCGGCCCTCACCGCCCTCCTTGCCGCCGATGCCCTGGGCCCTGAAAATGTGCTGGGGCTGGCCCTGCCCTCACCCTACAGCTCCGCAGATTCCCTGGAAGATGCTCAGGCCCTGGCCCGGAATCTGGGCTGCGGCTTTCAGATCCTTCCCATCAGCCCCCTCTTTGCCGCCTTTCAGGAGACCCTGCGGCCGCTCTTTGAGGGTCGTGCCGAAGATCTCACCGAGCAGAATCTCCAGGCCCGCATTCGCGGCACCCTGCTTATGGCCCTGTCCAACAAATTTGGCCATCTGCTCCTGTCAACGGGCAACAAGAGCGAGCTGGCGGTGGGCTACTGCACCCTCTACGGGGACATGAGCGGCGGCCTGGCGGTGATCAGTGATGTGCCCAAACAGCTGGTCTATAAACTGGCCCGCCACGGTAATCGCGAGCAGGAACGGATCCCCGGGCGCACCCTGAGCAAGGCGCCGACGGCGGAACTCAAGGTCGGGCAGTGTGATCAGGATGATCTGCCGCCCTATGAGATCCTGGATCGCATCCTGGATCTCTACCTTGAGCAGGGCTGGGGAATGGGGGAGCTCATCGACGCCGGTTTTGAGCCATCCATGGTGAGAGATATCCTCCGCCGGATTCGACTCAATGAGTATAAACGCAAACAGGGGCCCATGGGCCTGAAGGTGACCAGCAAGGCCTTCGGCTACGGCCGCCGCTATCCCAATGTCCAGAATTTTCAGGACGAATAAGTCACCGGTGGCAAAGAACCAGGTCTCCTGGCAAAAAGACCAGAAATGTCATTCCGAACCGGACCGGGAATATTTCCGGTGGTGGTGCTGAACCCGCAGGCCTGAAAATTTTCCCCTTT
The DNA here is from genome assembly GCA_013426795.1 of Desulfocapsa sp. Classification (GTDB taxonomy): domain Bacteria; phylum Desulfobacterota; class Desulfobulbia; order Desulfobulbales; family Desulfocapsaceae; genus UBA2270. The sequence goes on from JACDZF010000036.1 coordinate 14,118, forward strand.
GCCATCTTTTGCCGGCCCCCAGTCCTGGCCAGAATGACAGAGTTCCCAGTTCTCAATTCATAATTTTATTTTTGATACGACCATGGTGCAAGAAAAAGGGGCCCGGCGCAAACTCTCGCGACTGTGGCAGCAATTTGCCGTGCTTGTGCTCCTCGCCGCGGTGGCGCTGCTGGTGGTGCGCGAACTGCGGATCAAGCGGGCCGATCAGGTTTATGTCACCACCAGTGGCCGCATTGATATGTGCCTCTTCTGTCATAAGGAGGAGAAGCTGGACGCCGCCCATGATCCCCGCGTCATCGGCTGCGCCTCCTGTCATCTGGGTGATGCCATGGCCCTGGACAAGACCAGGGCCCATGCCGGCATGGTTCTCAACCCCGGCGATCTGCGGGTGGTGGAGAAGACCTGCGGGGTGGAAGGCTGTCACCCCACCGATGTGAGCAAGGTCAAGAACTCCCTGATGGCCACCAATCGCGGGATTATCGGCACCCTGCTCTTCTACTGGGGGGAATCGGCCAGCCAGAATACGGACATGACCGTGGAGCAGCTCCTGTCCAGCCCGGAAAACTCCCTCGCCCTGGATTACTATCGAAAGCTCTGCGCCACCTGCCACCTCTGGAAGCAGAAGAATGATCTGCCCGGGGCCCCGGACTTTTTCAATGAGAAGGGCGGAGGCTGCTCCGCCTGTCATTTTGCCCTGCCGGAAGGCAGTGAGCGCAAAGGGGTGGCCGGTTTTGACGACGCGGTCAAGAGCGGCAAGAGCAAGGTCCATCCCCTGGTGATTAAAAAGGTGCAGGATGACAACTGCATCCGCTGCCATAACCGGTCCGGGCGCATCGGCATCTCCTACACCGGGGTCTTTGAGTCGGAAGGCTACGGCACCCCTTATGAGAAGGGGGGGCTGACCGCCAAACAGCTGCCGGGGGCCCGCTTTTATCTGGAGATTGCCGAGGATGTCCATCATAAAAAGGGGATGGCCTGCATCGATTGCCATACCCGGGACGAGATCATGGGGGACGGGGTGAGTTACGCCCATTATGAGGAACAGCTGGAGATCTCCTGCGAGATGTGCCACTCAGAGAATCCCGGCATGACCCGGAAGGGAAAAGCGGCCAATAATATTGTCAACAAAGACGGGCAGTGGCAGATGGTCAGCAAGGTGAGCGGCCGGGAGCATCCCCTGCGGCCCCCGAAAAAAGGGGTGTGCGACTTCAGCGGACATAAACGGGTGACCTGCGAGGCCTGTCATTCCACCTGGGTGCCCCAGTGTTATGGCTGCCATGTCAAACGTGATCCCAGCCAGACCCATCTGGACAAGCTGAGTCTGAAGGAAACGCCGGGGATGTGGGAGGAGGGCCGCTCCTATATCCGCTACGAGAAGCCGATGCTGGCGGTGTGGAAGGATGAGGTGGTGATTGTCACCCCCGGCTGTCAGGACATCGTCAGCCTGATGGATGACAAGGGCAAGGTGGCGGGCGGCTTTAACCGTTTCACCATGGCCGCCATCAACCCCCATACCACCCAGGGCAAGGGCAGAATCTGTGCCGACTGCCATGCCTCCACCAAGGTGGTGGGCCTGGGGGAGGGGACGGTGACGGTGAAGGAGGGCCAATGGACCTTTACCGCCCTGGATCAGGGACTGGACACCCCGGAGGGGAAAACCGTGGGCCTTGATACCTTTGTCACCATTGATGGCGAGCAGCTCCAGCACGGCTCGCGTCCCGACCTGCGGCCCTTCAACGGTGAGGAACTGCGCCGGATCCTCGGGGTTGGCCTCTGTGTCGGCTGTCACACCGAATACAGTGACCGGATCTATCAGAAGGGCAAAGACAGCGGCGGCAAGGCGGAAGGGGGAAGATGACGAACCCCGGCCCAAGGGTTTCTGTAACTCTCCAGCCTGTTGCCGGAGGGGAACCTAACACTGCGTAGTGTCATTGGAATTCTGCATCAAGGGCTCCATCTCGGTTTCCCCTGCGCAAGAAAACTCCCCTCCCTTGACGGGAGGAGTTGGGGGTGGGTGATGCCAAGGACCTGCTTTCATTGCTGATTCCCCCCTCCCCTGACCCCTCCCCGCAGGGGGGAGGGGAATTCTCTTACCATCCGCCGTTGATGTGGAAATGGAACACCTCTTTGGTCGTGCTCCATATGCGAGAAAGAGGGCTGCGAAGTGGACTGGTTTGTCCATGAGCCAGGCCGATGACGAAGCAGATGGGGCGCGACCAAAGAGTTACGGGTTTCTAAAGCCTCTCCTTCTTCAGCAGTGAGCGGGCCACCGGGCCATGGCGGAGGGGAACCAGCCAGTAGTCGTCGGGCTTGTCGTGAATGGCGGCGCGGAGGGGGGCACTGAGCCAGTGGCTGTCTTCCGCCAGATTGTAAAAAACCGAGTCGATACCGATAAAGCCATCGAGCATATGGGTCAGGATATGGAGCAGCTTGCTCGGGTATCCGTGCGGAATGGCCAGCAGATCCTCCATCCGGCTCAGGCCCGTTTCCTCGAGCTCCACCATCAGGGACTTGCAGAAGGCCCGATTGGCGGTAATCCCAGCCTCAATGCCACTCCAGAAGTCGGCGTTCATGCCGGGACGAATCTCTTCATCGTTTATGGTGGTTGACTGGTAGGCGATGAGCAGGGTGGTGTTCATGAAATGGAGGACCTGTTGTCGTGCCTGGGCAGGGCTGCTGCCGGTGGCCAGAAAAAAGTGGCAGTTGCTGCCGTCGCCGGGAAAGGGAATCGTCATGATGGCTGGTGCAAAGATGATGGTGGAATGTGATCGTAAGGGCATCCTTTTCTGGAATGCTTCAAGCCTGCCGGTCGAGCCTGTATCGGGGTGTCACAAAGGCGGGCTGCCGGGGCACCGGGAGGGGCGGGAGGCGGCGCCACCTTCCTGGTCAAATCCGTCCGGGTTGCGGATAATCGACGATGGCAATCCCTGCGCCCCGGTGGTTCTTGCGGGACGGTGGTTCCAGCTCCCTGTCGCCACTTCCCTGGGGGAGCGTGGAGAGTTTTTTCAAGGAGCTCCTTTCTTCTCTCAATCCGCAGTTGCAGAAGTGTAGAATATTTTCGGTAAAGTTGAAATAGATATAGCAAAACAGCGTAATTTTTGCCAAAAATGGCAAGGAAGCCGATTCCGCCTTGCCGATACGGGATGCCTGTGCAGGAACAGGCAGATATGATAACATGGTTCCTGCGATCAAACGGCTTCTTCTCTTGAGTGCCTTACAGGTTCTTTTCTTGTTTTTTTTTGCAAGAATAGAATCTGCGAAAGGCTCGTATCCCGTTCATCGGGGTCACATTGATTCTATTTTCCTGGGTCCCTTTCACCCCTTCGTGTTGATTTCCATGCCGCAACCAGAATTTCTCAGACCCTGGCGCTTTTTTTTCATGGTGGCCATCGGGGTCTTTCTCTCCACCATGGACAGCAGCATGGTCAATGTCGCGCTGCCCGGCATGATGCGTCACTTTGACACCACCCTGGCGCAGACGGAATGGGTGGCCCTGATCTATCTTCTGACCATCACCACAACCCTGCTGGTATGGGGAAGACTCTCCGACCGGTTCGGAAAGGGCAGGATGTATCTGCTGGGGATGCTGGTGTTCACGGTGGGCTCGGTGGCCTGCTATCTCACCACGACCCTTTCGGCCCTGGTTTTCTGCCGCTTTGTCCAGGCCTGCGGGGCCTCGATGATGATGTCCTCCGGCCCCGCCATTATCAAGACCGTATTCCCGGTGCATCAGCTGGGCAGGGCCTTGGGCCTGATTGGGGTGGCCACATCCATCGGCCTGATGAGCGGCCCGGTGATCAGCGGCTTTCTGATCAGGTATTTTTCCTGGCGCGCCATCTTTCTCGTGACCGTGCCGGTGAGTCTGACCTGCTTTGCTCTGGGCTGGTTTCTGCTGCTATCGGATCTGCCCGCGACGGCTTCGAGATGGACCCGGAAGTCCTGTTTTGACTGGGCCGGCCTGCTCATCTGGACCGTCCTGATCACCATGGCAGTGCTCGCGGCAAGCCATCATGCCGCCCTTTCCGGGTGGATGGTGGCAGGATTCGGGGTCAGCTTCTGCTCTCTTCTGCTCCTCTTCAAATGGGTGGAGGAGCGGGCGGTGGAGCCCCTTCTGCCCCTGGCCATGTTCCGGGATCGCCAATACGCCATTGCCATGACCAGTGCCGCCCTTTCCTTTCTCGTTCTCTTTGTGGTCCTGATTCTCACCCCTTTCTATCTCGATTATGTGCTGCGACTTGCCGTTGACCGCATCGGCCTGATGATGACGGCGGTGCCCCTGGCGGTTTGCGTGCTTTCTCCCCTGTCGGGGCGACTCTATGACCGCATGGGGGCCCGGATATTGACCACTTCCGGGCTTGCCCTCTGTTGTTTTTCCCTCCTCGCCCTGAGTTTTCTCGACCAGCAGTCAGGGCCCATCGATATTGCCTGGCGCCTGAGTCTGCTCGGTGCTGGACAGGCCCTGTTCCTTTCCCCCAATTCGGCCTCGGTGCTGGCCAATGTTGATCCGCAGCGGATCGGGATCACCTCCGGGATGCTGGCCACCGCCCGAAATATGGGGATGCTGGCGGGTGTGGCCCTGGCCGGGCTGGTTTTTGGGAAGATGTTCTTCTGGTTGAGCGGCGGACTGGACGTAAAGGAGTTCAGCATGGAGCATAGCGCCGCCTTTATCCAGTCCCTGCGCATGAGTTTTGCCCTGACCGCGCTTCTGGCGTTCATCGGGGCCCTGCTTTCGAGCAGAAGGGCATGAGGTGCGGGTGAGCTGAAAAAAGTGGCGGGATCACAGGGCCGGGGCCGCCGGAGGAGGGCGCTTATTCCATTTCTAACCCCGATGAACGGGATAAGTGCCTTTCGCAGGTTCTTTTCTTGCAAAAAAAACAAGAAAAGAACCTGTAAGGCACTAAATCAAGCGTTCACTTCGTCGAATGCGCTGCGTCGCTCCTCACCGTACTTATTGTACTGCCTCGTCGCGACTCGCTTTTCTTCTCGTGCACATCTTGATTTAGAAAAGGAATTAGTTTTGTTCGACGGTGAGGGGCAGGGTCACGGTGGCCACGGTGCCGCTGATGGGGCCTGGCTGGAGGAAAAAAGTCCCCTGGTGTTCGCTGATGATTTTTTTGACCAGGGTCAGGCCCATGCCGGTGCCATAGACCTTGGTGGTGAAGAAGGGGTCTGCCGCCCTGGCGATATTGGCGTTGACGATGCCGGTGCCGCTGTCGGCGATGAGAATGGAGATTTTTGACGGGTCCTGACTGACATCAATATGGAGGAGGCCGCCATTGGGCATGGACTCTATGGCATTGCGGATCAGGTGAAGGAACATTTTCCCGATCTTGCCGCCGTCGATGAAAAGTGAGGGCCCCGGGTCGTTGAAATTGAGCTGATAGCGGACGCCCTGGTTTTTCATGGTGCCGTAGAGGAGCATCAGGCTCTTGCGAATCAGGGGATAGAGGGGCTGAAAGGTTTTCTGGGGGTCGTTTTCCTGGACAAAGTTGACAAGATCCTCAAGGGTGGCTTCAATCTTGGCGGCATCGCGGGCCATCATATCAAGAAATTTGAGAATGACCGGATCCTGAACCTTTTTCGTCAGCAGTCGGGCGGTGCCGCCGATGGAGGTGATGGGATTGCGGATGGCATGCACCAGCTGGGCCGACATCTGGCCCATGGCGGCATAACGCTCGGCCTCCACCAGCCGGTCCTTGTTGCTTTCCAGCTCCTGGCTGACGGCTTCCAGCTCCTGCATCTTGTGGACCATACTGGTGTAGAGGGAACTGTGCTCAATGGCGAGACTGGCCTGACTGGCAAAGAGCTCGAGATTGCTGATATCTTCTGCGGTGATCGGGTTATGGGTGACAAAGTTGTCGGCGATGAGAACCCCAAGGGATTGTCTGGGTGAAAAGAGCGGAACCACGATAAAGGTGTCTTCCTGCAACTGTTCGATGAGCTGGGGACTGACCGGACCGCCGTCGCTGTGGCCGTGCTCGATCAGGATACTTTTCCGTTGCCGGCAGGCCTTGATAAGGGGGTGCTGTTCATCGGCAGCCGAAACCGATAACCCTCTGATAATATGGTTGACTTCCTGATTGGCATCCGCCGGAGCTTCATTGAAATTTTGAATGATATCGGCAAGGTGTAAGCCTTTGGTGGTGATCTCTTCCCAGACCCGGCCGGCATCTTCCCGGGAAGCGGGGCCGATGGCCAGTCGCCCCCGCAGATTCCGATGATCTTCATCAAAGAGGGCGAGAAAGGCCCGGTTGAATTGCAGCCCCTCGCCGGCGGTGATTCCCACCAGGATTGCCTGGAGCACATCTTCGAGTTCGACGGTGCTGAGGTAGGCGGTGTTCATCTTCAGGCTCAGCTGGTGGAGAAACTGGGTGCGGTAATGGACGCTTTCAAGCTTCTGCTGGTGGAGCCGGTTGTCGATGACGAGGTGTCGTTTTTCGAGGACGGAGCTGATCGCATGGCGCATGTCGGCAAGACTCAGGGGCTTGGTCAGGAAGTCATCGGCCCCCAGTCGCAGGCAGTGCAGGGCGGTGCACAGGTCGGTGGTGCCGGTGATCATGATGATGGCCAGATCGGGGTAGCGGCTGCTCAGTTCAGGCAGGATATCCGAGCCTTTGCGGTCGGGGAGTTCTATGTCCAGCAGGGCCAGGGCCACGGCCCTGGTTTGCAGCAGCTCCAGAAATGCGCCGCTGGTCTCGGCATGGAGGATGGTATATCCCTGTTCTCCGAGAAGGTCCTGGAACAGTTGAAAGATCTCCTGGGAATCGTCAACCACAACGATTACTTCATCAGGCTGGATAAGCGGGGAGGATGGCATGGGGCTCGTTTCTTCCAGGGGCTCGGGCGATTGATGGCATGCCCAGGGGGGCTGCCGCGCATTTTTTCAAGGCAATGAATTCTTATTTACCAGGATTCTACTGCCTTGGTTGAAAAATAAAAGGAAAAATCGTATAACCCTCGATGAAGAATGGCTGGAGCCTCTCCTGCTCATCTTCCCCTTGAGAAGTCCTGATCCCCTGGAAGCCGAAACTGAACAGAAAATGAGGAAGCAATGACGGAAGTCAGTGACGCGGAGTTGAAAAAGGTGATTGGTGATTTCCTCGATATGGGGCTGGTGGAGAATATTGTGGCCATGTTCCGCCGCGAGCCGCGATATTATCCCTGGACCGGCGAGATTCTCAATGACTCGCGATTTCAGGTCCGGCTCGGGGTTTCCGTGCTCTTTGAGGAATTATGCCGGGTTCAGCCGGATCAGACCGATCTGGCCACGCCCTCGCTGCTCGCCCTGCTGCAAACGGTTCCGCCTCTGCCGCCCCATGTGCGGGGCGAGGCGGTCAGTGTCCTGGCCATGATCGGCAGCGACGCGGCCATGGAGGGCGTGCGGGCCATGG
>JACDZF010000037.1 GCA_013426795.1 Desulfocapsa sp.
CGAGAAGGCTGGTAATATCAACTCCGGCATCACTGAGCTCGTAATCTGTAAAGAGAGACATATCAAAAATATCTCCCAACGTTTTTGCCGGCTGCGTTGCCATTCCATTCTCCAACAAGGCTATCAACCCGCTTGGATCTATTGCGCCGGATTCTGTAAACGTAACAGCTTCCAAATAGGGCTTGAGGCGGGTATCTATTGCCAGATTCTCATAGACCCTGTTTTCCAGCGACGACCAGGCCTGATCCAAAAAAACCAGCTGACTGACGTTCAGAGTCACTGTAATATTGTTCCCGGAACTCGTTACCTGTGTTCCTCCGTTGTCGGCTCCTGGCGCGAAGTTTACGAAATCGGTACCGACAAAGGTCTCCAACACGGTTATCTTTTCCAGCCACTTGGTTGCGGCAGCATTGCCGGTCCAAGTCTGTCCATCCCAGGAAATAGTGTCTCCATGAAAACTGAATACCACCTGTTTTCCAGTGGCTTCGGCAGCTTCGCGGGTGGTGGTGAAATTCTCCGCGCTGGCAGCCCACGCGACGATCAGACCATCAAGCTGGGCTAGTTGCGCATTGCGCGTGGTGGCTGCAGCATAATTTTGCAGCAGCGTCGCCAGGCTTGGCGAAAGTGCCGCGGCATCCAGGAGATCACGCATTTTTCCGGTGCCCAGCAAGTCGGGGAGTGCTTGCAATTCTTCAGGAATGTCGATGTCATCGACAAATACGCGATGAAGGGTATCCTCGGAAAGGTCAATATCGGCCATGTCCCGGGAAGTACCATCAGTTCCGGTGAAATTACTCACCCCTGCAATGCGGTTGCCATTGGGTAATACTTCGCTATGGCTCGTTGCCGCGACATTGAAGGACTGAATACCAGCTTCCGCTAAAGTCTGCAGCTCGTTGCTCTGCGAGATGCCGTCACTGTCCAGGTCTCTCCACACACGGAGGTCGCCAAACCGGCTGTCGCTGGAAGTAATCAATCCATCGCCGTTGCTGTCCAGATCAGCCAAAGCAGCAAAGCCGTCAGCGGCGAGTAAACCATTTTGCATCATAGTTGAATCGCCAAAGAGTTCACGACCATTGTCAATGGTGCCATTACCGTTCCGATCGAGAACCAGGAGTCCGTCGTCCGGCCTAACCCATCCGGACAGAGTCTTGACGCCGTCGCCATCATGATCGAACAGGACAGCACCGACCTCCCCTGACCCGACATTCTCCAGCCCGTCCCCATCAAGGTCCAGTACCAAGGGACTAACGGGAGGTGTGGCCCTCGTGGCATTCTTGTACGCATCGCCAAAATCTGTACAGTCAGCACGTTCGTTTCGTCTGTTGTGCTCGACCATTTTATTGCCGACGTTGTCAAATATTAAATTAATTAGATCTCCAACAATTGAATTGTTCACACCATCGGATGTGGAAACATCAAGTCTTTTAATCTCGGTTCCCCAGGGAGTTATGATTGTCTGATCCACCGTTGCGTGCCCAGTGACGGGATCTAAATACGATTTCACCGTTATTCCACAGCCGGCGATGTTGAGTTCATATGTTGAAGATTTAGCATGTCCGTTTGGATCGTATTCGGTGGTGTAACCAGCTTTTGCAGCACCTTTTACGTCAACTTTGGCTGTGACATCGTAACTGCCATCCGATTTCACTTTAACTGCAATCGGACCTAAATCTAAATTGACCTTTGCTGCTGCCGGGTCACTGAAATCGATAGTTGCCTTGCCCCCAGGTACATTTGTTGAATGGGTGGCTTTTATATTCCCATTGGGGTCAACGGCAATCTTAAATCCGTTTGACTGCATTGAGCCACTACCATCAAGGCCATAAGTAACATTTGACCCATTTGCTGTTTTTAATTGTAAGCCGCTTGCATCAAACTTTGCTGAATTCCCACCCGTATCTCCCATGTCTAAAGAACTTTTACCATCGCCGATTTTATAAGTAACTTTATTGAACCAAGAAACGAACCAATTCCCACTGCTCATTCCAGCCATGATCATTCTCCTTTAATTTTTTGTTCTATCAAGAATACAAATCTGTTATCTTCTTGCTTCGAGGCACTCTACCGCTTGAAATTTGAACTCCTAAGCCTAAACGACTGCTTTATTGACTATCGTTCCCTCAATCCCTCGCTTGCATATTGAATGAACGGACTCAGAAAATATTCGATGATCCGGCGTTTTCCGGTCTTGATTTCAACCATGATCGCCATACCGGGAGCAAGCTGCACCTGCTTGCCCTCGATATTCATGGCGCTGCGCGCCAGCCTGACGCGCATGGCGTAGATCAGACCGCGCTTTTCGTCCTGGATGGCGTCGAGGGAAACGGTCTGAACTTTGCCGTCAATCAGGCCGTACTTGGTGTAATTGAAGGTTTCGATCTTGACCGCAGCGTCCTGGCCTGGATTGACGGAGCCGATGTCTTTATTCTCCAGCATGGCTTCTGCCTCCACGCTGTCTTCAAGGGGAACAACCACCAGCAGGGGCTGGGCGGCAGTGGCGACACCACCCACGGTATGCACAGCCAGTTGTTGTACGACCCCATCCACGGGGGCGATCAGCAGGGTCTGCCGATGGCGTTGCTGGGCCTTGATTACTTCCTGGGCAAATTCACGGATCTTTTCGTTAGCGTGGGCCAGACTGTCATGCTGGATGCGGCGAAACTCGGCCAAGGTGGCTTCTTTTTGCTTCTGGTTGGTCAATATCGCCTGGGTCAGCTCTTCCTGTTTTTGCCGCTGGGTGGCCAGATCGCGCTCGGTTTCAATGCTCGCCTGTTCCTTTTCAAGATAGTCATACTCGGCAACGTAGTGCTGCTGCGCTAACTTCCTGTAGTCGGCAGCGCGACGGTTGATGAACGGCAGGGTCTTTTCCAACTTACGAACCTGTTCAATGGTGCCGGCACGCTCGGCTTGCTTGCGCGAAGTGTCGGCGTCGAGGGTAGCAACTTTTGCCTGCAGTTCCTGCCATTGGCTCAGGGCCAGGCGGCCGGTGTCGGCCAGCTTGTCGACACCCACTTCCAGTCCGCTGCCTTGCTGATTCAATTCCGGATCCTGGGCGAGTTCGGGCAAGCGTTGAGTTTCAAGGGCGTTCAGTAATGCGTGTGCGCGCAGTGCTTCCAGTTTGGCATCCTGCCAGAGGGAATAGCTCTTGTTGTTTTCAGCTCCGGTCAGGGTTGCGTCAAGCTCAATCAGCACCTGCCCTGCCTTGACCAATTGCCCATCCTGCACATAAATGGCTTTAATGACGCCAGGCTCAAGAGACTGGATTACCTTGCTGCGGTCGGATACAACCAGCTTTCCGGGAGCGGAGGCGACGATATCAACTTTGCCGAAGCAGGCCCAGAGCGTTGCGATCAGTACAAAGGAAATGAGTGCAAGAATTGCTACGCGGGCTGCGGGATGGGGGGGGGAGTCCTGCAGTTCCAGTGCGGCAGGGAGAAAAGACAGTTCGTGAGCGTTGCGTTCAACCGGGACGAGTTCCCGGCGCATGGCCCAAGCGGCACGATGCACCTGCCGGTAACGGCTTAGCAAATCACGCAGGGCTTCTAAGAAAATAATCCGCATATACTGACCTCATTTTGTTGAACTTCCCATTGTTGAGAAAACAGCCCCTATCGCTGCATTTCTCGACTTTGCTGCTGATAAATCTCGGAGTGTAAAACCCAGAGGCATTAACTTTTTTCCAAAGTTCTTTTGATAACCAAAATTACTGATCTCTGTTATTCAATTAAGACAGTATGTACTGTAGATTGATTGCTGTTCAGTCAGCATACGATTAAATTACCATTACGTTTTAGTAAGAAGTGGCGCTGGCAGCGATGAGTGGCGAGAGGACATTGGCCAAACTGGCCCAGCAGTCTGATAACTGATCTCTGTTATTCAATTAAAACAGTATGTACTGTAGATTGATTGCTGTTCAGTCAGCATACAATTAAATTACCATTACGTTTTGGTAAGAAGTGGCGCTGGCAGGGATGAGTGGCGAGAGGACACTGGCCAAACTGGCCCAGCAGTCTGAAGTGCATCCCAACCAGATACCCAATTGGAAGCGGCAACTGTGTGAACGTGCCGCCGTGCTATCAAAATGCCCAGAAAAAATGGCGCAGGTTGAGGGGATTCAAATTGTCGGCTGAGGGAATACGAGGAGTGCAGTTCAAGGATGGAGAATGGAGTGACTTTTCAAAGGAAAGCGAAATCAACGGGGCTATCGTTTATGCATGATTCTCTCAAACACCGGACTTGACCACAGCTCCAGTGATGGAAATTCGAGAAATACGAGCAAGCCTATCTGCACGCTTATGACTCGGTCAACGAAGCCCGCAAGTCGATCACGCAATATCTGGACGGGTACTACCGATCCAGGCAACATTCAAAATCAGGTAAAAAAATCACCTGACGAAGCGTAGCCCCTGATGCTGCCGACGGTAGAACAGGTGGCGTGAAAAATGCCGGGATTCCAATTAACAACGTGAATGACTGCTCAAACGATCGGAGCCATTTCACTCAGCAGGTCTATGAAAAAATCGGGTTCGGTTAATAATTGCAAAACGATACCTGACAGTACAAATATTGAGCAGGAATCAGGCCGTTTTATCAGGCAAGCTGCCTACGATCTTGTGATCAATTTTATTTTTGTTCATAAAAAGTTGACACTCCAGCCCGGACGAGGAAAAGACCACCCTGGCTGGATTTTGCGCAGACTTGAAATGCATGGCCCGGCAGCCATAGGGTGTCTCCGGCTTATGGGTGATAAAATAGTGGATACAGAGCTGACATACAGGGGGTTGAGACATTTGTATAGAAATACCCTTTGGTGTCTGGGAAAAATGATACGGTATGAACCAATGAATGCGTTAAACCACTCGAGGAGATCTGCCTTCAGCCATTATTGGCCACACCCTTCTCGCCGGGTACTCTAGCATCTTTTTCAAAAGAGACAAAGAAAGAGAGGGCCGCGCCACCCATAATGGCAGCTCCTGTTACTCCAAACCCAACACCAATGGAGGCAAAATCGCCAATGCTTCCGATCAATACCGGCAAGAGCCCACCACCAGCAAGAAAGGCCACAGGAATGCACAAAGAGACCGCAAGCCCCTTTCTGTCATCGGGGCCAATTGCCGACAGTACCGCAAATCCGGAGGGGAAAAAGCAGACAGAAACCATGGGCTGTAAGACCACAAAGGTGAACACCCATGGAAGGGTTGCGCTCAATCCAAGAAGAATCGTAAAAAATCCGGCAAGCAACAGCGCCATTCCCATGATTGCCTTATGGCCAAACCTGTCTCCAAGCCAGCCTGCGACCAGAGGCATCATAAGGGCAGCAATCCGCGAATAGGCAAGGAAGCGGCTGGCCTGCTCCGCGCTCAGGTTCTGATCAGAGACCAGATAGAGAGGGAGCATGGCATAAATTCCGATACTTGAGCAGATGGCCAACGAGAAGAACAGGGTTATCAACCAGAACTTTCCCCGTGACACGATTTCCTGCATATCCGCAAAATTGGGTGGAGTAGTGGGCTCGTTGGTCTCGGCTGCGATGGCAGCATACAACAGTCCGGCACCTATCATCAAAAGGCCAAACCACATCAGACCCTGCCGCCATGTCCAGTACCTCAGGACCATATCAGCAAGAACAGGGGCTGCGACAAATCCAAAGTTTGGTGCCAGCTCATGAACGGCCATCCCCCGTGCCAGATAGGACGGCGGTACCAGTCGGCTGATGGAGACAAGACCGGAGGGGAGATACAGCCCCGCAGCCAATCCCAGACTCAACAGACCCATGCGTACCAACCACAGGGACGAGCAGAAGCTCAACATGCACAACACCGTGCCGGTGGCCACGGTGGAGAGAAGAATGGTCTTTTTGTGATTGATGCGGAAGGAGATCCAACCGGAACTCAGGATGGAAATAAAGTAGCCGGCGGAGATCAGCAGGAAAAAAGAACCGGATTGTGCATGATCAAGATGAAATTCCCCTTCAAGAACCGGCAACAGTGGTGAAAATATAACCCGGGATGTGAAGTTTAAAAAAAACAGGCCTGTCAAAAGCGACAAGCCGCCATATATCCTCAGGACAGATCGATCTTTCATGCTGTTTTCAGGGCGACTTTATTGAAAAAGATCCGGGAGTGATGGGAAATGGATCGAGAGGGGCGACTTGAACCCTGGCCAGGTCAAGCACAGCAAAATAGAGAAATCAAGGGGTTCAGTTGACTGGATGGATCCAGTCCATGACTCTCTTTCGACTCAATAGAGAGTAGCCGGTGCAAGAGACTGCTCGGAGCAGATCCTGTGAATGTTTCCCTCAGTGCCTATTTTTAGGGAAATCGAAAAAGAGCAACTGGCCGGTACTGCCTTGTATCTCTTTCCAGGAAGGACATTGAAGCTCCAGGGCCACAATTCCACACGTGGGAATCCGGGAAATCGCGGGGGCGTGTCTGTGATCGATGAGACGATCGGCAAGTTCAGTCATGACCGGATTGTGTCCAATCACCAGCAGAGCTTGAATCGTATCAGAACAGGTACTGATCTCCGCAAAAAGATCTTTGATGGAACTGGTATAGAGTCGTTCATGCTGTTCAATACATGTTCCGGGAACCTTGAGGGACGGGGCCAGAAGCTCCGCCGTCTGCACGGCCCGCAGTGCCGGACTGCTCCAGAGGGCATCGACTTTGATTTTATTCTCCGCAAGTCGTTGCCCCATGACCGGGGCATCTCGCTGGCCTCGTTTATTTAAAGGTCGATGAAAATCCGCCAGAGATGGATCCGTCCAGCTGGATTTAGCATGCCGGACCAGATAAAGTGTTTTCATGTCAATACTCCTCGTCGCCAGACTTCCTGCCATAACTGCCTGTAGGCTGTGGCAGCGGCAGAGGCCGCAGCTGACACCGCCACCGGTTGCCGATATATCCCCATCTTTTCGACGTCAGCAAGATAAGCTATTTCACTCTCCAGAAAGAGTTTTTTTCTGCCGAATTTTGCAATAATATCGGTGTGCATTTTTTTCCGTTTATCGACCATGGAGAAAAAAGCCGCCAGTTTTTTTCGATTCACCTCCAGTTTGTCAGCCAGTTTTATCAGCTGAGCAAAAGAGAGGATGGAAAGGGTTGTGGGAATAACCGGAGTCACAACCATATCCGCCGCCATAAGAATGTTTTCGGAAAGCAGGGTGATATTTGGAGGACAATCAAGAATCAGGACTTCATACTCATCCTTGAGGCCGGCAAAGATTCTCTTCAGCTCTTTCGCCGATCCGCCCCGATCATCCAGGGCTATGTCAAGATTACGAAATGAAAAGTGGGCCGGCAGCAGATCTAGATTTTCAAAATCCGTGCCCCTGATAAATGGCTCCAGATCTCCCTTAAGAAACTGTTTGCGGTTGAAACTCTCCTTGGCCCGAATCCGGTAATAATAGCCTGCCGCGCCCTGAGGATCCATATCACAGAGCAGCGTTTTCTTGCCGCTCTGAGCACTGTCATAGGAGAGATTGACCGCAGTCGCGGTTTTACCCACACCACCCTTGCTTGAGTAGATAGCGATAATTTTCATTGTATTGAGGAATATAAGAGAACTGAACTTGAGGTTTAGAGAATCTGTCTGACTCTTCCACCATACCAAGGGAAATAAAAAATTATTGAAAAAGTATCGTAAACAGTTTTCTGTTTTCGGTGGTGATAAACTGCTCAAATGTTTGCTCAAACTTATTCCGGACAGCGGCTTGCTCTTCGTGCAAATGGGTAATCAGGCCGCCCAGTGCGGCCGCTACCTTGAGTGCATTTTTCTGATTCTTTAATGGGAGCGCATTCTGATACTCTCCCAACATTTTCTGCTGCACGGAAAGATCATTAAAATTTCCCAGATTGTCCTGCAACTTTTTAAGGGATTTAACCAGGATATCCATTTCAGCTTCAGGAAATAATGAGCGATAAAATTCAAGCAGATAACGAAGTTTTTTGGCCTGAATTCGCAAACTATGCAATTCAGTATCCGGGCTCTGAGGCCCTATCTGGGCACCAGACTCAAGAATTGACCGCAATCGTTTTCTGATGGCCTTGCTTGCCACTTGAATGCATGGTTTCTGGCCGGCAGCAAGGGAGGTTGGAAAAAAAGAATTTTCCAGATACTCCTGCCATTGGGCCATAAAAGTTTGAAACTTTGGCGACTGTAAAGCCTTCCTCAGCCCTTGTAGTTCCTTTATCCGTTGCCTGGCAAGTCCTTGAAAAAATAGCGCTAACCCCTCCTGCAACCCTTCCGGCAGCATGGATTGATAGTCTTTCTTGGCTAAAAGATAGACATCCAGATCACGAACCGGTCCGGTGAAGGTACCTATTTCCTTCAGACCCTGTTGAAATCGAACAATATCATCTGGATGCACTGTCTTTTTAATACTTCCCAGCAAGGATCTCGTTCGGCGCAAGGCCACCCGGAAATCATGGAGAAATTCCGTATCGATATCTTCCATGATACCGAAAATATTTTGTTCCATTGCTCTGAGCAAGTGGAGAAAGATCCTCTGCGCGGCACTGATAACAGACTCTGAGGGATCAAGAATGATAACAAACTGAGAACTATAATGGTGTGAATGTTTCCCAAGTTTTGTGAGCGCGTGATGCAATGTTATTTCTTCTGAATATCCCGGTTCCAGCCCTTGAGCCTTCAGGCCATCTCTGACCTTGGCCAGTATCTTATCATAGCCGCGAACTGCAAAGAGCCGCAAAGATCCTCCAAGGCAAACTGGTTGGCAACATTCTTGCTGATGGGGGGGAATCAGATGATTGAATTCCAGGACCCCGGAAATGACTGTTTTTTCATCCCGATTCATGACCTGAAAGCATTGGGACTTCCGGGAAATCTCGGCAAGGGGGAGCAAGGCACGGATGCCAGCCACGGACAAGAGCTTTTCGCCCAGTGCTCCACCGGAGAAATGAAGGGGAAGGGGTTTTTCCAGAGCAGGCCCTTCGTCCTGAATCCTGAATTCACCGCTAAAACTGGTCAAGACAAAATTGCTCCTACCAGACCGAAAACAAAGGAGCCCCTTGTTGTAGAGTCGCCAGTCAAAGGTGTCCAGATACCAGAAAGTCTCCACCGATATGTCGCTCTCACGAATATGGTACTTCCCAGGAAGCCCGGACAACAGTGACGCAAGCTCAACTGGGCCGGGAAGAATATATGAGTGGCTGTTCGTATTCATTTTTTAGCCGAACCTTCAGCTCCGGTAATCAGCATTGATTTTGACATAGTCGATGGAAAAATCACAAGTATAGACCTCGGCGCATCCTGCTCCATCTTTCAGATCAATGGTCACAAGGATACTCTTTTCTTTGAGAATGGCGGTGGCTGATTTTTCTGCCTCTTTCCCCTGCCCCAGACCATCCCTTACAATGACAACATCACCAAAGGCGATATCAACACGTTCCGGATACACTTGGACACCAGAACGGCCCATGGCGGCAATGATTCGGCCCCAGTTGGCATCTTCACCAAAAAAAGCGGTTTTAACCAGACTGGAATTGGCAACGGTTCTGGCAACCTGCTCTGCTTCCATCTCTTTACGAGCCCCACACACACGAATGGTGATAAATTTGGTGGCACCCTCTCCGTCGGCGACGATCTGCAAGGCGAGATCCTTGAGCAGATCCTCCAAGGTGTTTTGAAAGATCTCCTGACAGCCTGAGGCCCCTTCATCAATCCAGGGGTTGCCGGCGGCACCATTGGCCATCACCAGCACCATATCATTGGTACTGGTGTCACCGTCAATGGTAATCCGGTTAAAAGTACGCTCCACCCCTTTGAGCAGGGCGCCATGGAGTTGCGGGAAACTGATCTGCGCGTCAGTCAGGACAAAGGCAAGCATGGTTGCCATATTGGGCATGATCATACCGGCCCCTTTCGCCATGCCCAGGAGATGAACCTCCCGCTCTCCAATCATAACCATTCGGCTGACCGTTTTAGCAACGGTATCGGTGGTCATTATTGCCCTGGCAACCAGATCAAAATTGTCGGCAGAAAGATTGGCGACAAGCTCAGGCATCGCTTTGACTATGGCCTCGACGTTCAGCTGTTCGCCAATAACACCGGTGGAAGAGAGTTGAACCAGCTCTGGAGCGATACCAAGGGCCGCTGCTGCGCACTCCGCGGTGGCGACTGCGGCAAGCATGCCGTTTTCACCGGTACAGGCATTGGCACACCCGCTATTCACCAGGATAGCCTGGGCCTTCCCCTGTTTCAGTCGCTCCATATCAAGGACAAGGGGTGCCGCCTTCACCTGATTTTTGGTAAAGGCTCCGGCAGTAACCACCGGTGTCTCGCTGAAGATCAGGCCAAGATCCAATCTGTCCGCATATCTGATACCAGCAGCAACGGCCGCTGTTTGAAATCCCTTTATTTTCATTTTTTCTTCAAACCTCAATCGGATAATCAATGCGCTAAAAATGTTGCGCGAAAAATAATTATGGATATGAAGGACAACCTTTTATAATAAGGAGTGATCATGTGAAGGCCTCCCACAGGAGATAACGACGCGAGGGAGGGTGCTTGAAAAAAATTATCATCCCACAGTAACTGATGATATTCAATTTTTCATAGAATTTTTAATATTATACTGAACATGGCCTTACGATTCAAGTCTTTCATTGATGGTCATCTTCCCCTTTCTTGAGGAGACCGGGTGAATGTGTGGTTGTTCAGGATGTTATCCTGTCCCCTTCCCCATATTCCGAGCGCTAATAGGTGGTGGATACGAGAAGATTCAAGAACACTTTCGTAGCCCATCCATTCATTTCAAAAAAACATCATGGGACCTCCATCATGAGATGGTATCTTCTCGGTAATCATACTGGGCGGAGATTCCAATGCGCACATCTCTTTTCTCAAGAACAATTTTGTCGATTCACTCATTCTAAATAGGCACCCTGTGGGCTGCAATCTCGTGGCTCTCCACCCAAAAACCATCTGTCATCCATCATGAAGGAGGGAACAAAGAGAAATAAACCTGAAAAAATGGTCATCAATTTCAAAAAATTACAATGGAGATGGAAATGAAACTCTTGAAAAAATCTTTCGTCTTACTTGGTCTCACGGTGGTGCCGTTGCTCTTGTCCGGCACCCGGATTCAGGCAGAGGAAATAAAAAAAGCAAAAACCATTGCTGAACTGGTGGCAATGTATGATTCCAGTTCCTGCCACGAATGTCACCCTGAAGCCCATGAACAATGGCAGAAATCACTCCATGCCCGATCCATCTTCGGCCCGGAAAACACCGGCAGAACAGCAGCGACATTCAAAACCACCATTGAAAACGGACTGAAGGAATGGCCCTATTCGGGAGTAAAAAAGAATGAGGACATCGGCGTCAGACATCTGAGGCTTTGTTCAAAATGTCACCTGCCCCAGCTGGAAGAAGCCGAAGACAGTGTCGCCCAGGAGATTGTCAAGAATGTTTATGCCTTTGTCGATGAAGGTGATGAAAAGGCCAAAAAGACCCTGCAAAGCCTGAATATTGATTGCCTGATCTGTCATGGCAGAAATGCCATCGTCCACAAATGGACCGATGGAACGCCCCAGAAAGATGCCGTTTATGGGACGACTGACGGCAAACATGACGATCCCGACCGTCCGCTGATAAAGCAGAGCAAGATCATGAAGGAATCCATTCTCTGTGGGCAATGCCACGGAATGGGCCCTAATTTTGAGCTTGAAAACCCGACCCAGTGCGCAACACTCTACGCTGGCCACCTCCTTACCTACATCCCTGAAGGCGGTGGGGAAACCTGCCAGAACTGTCATATGGAGAAGAGTGGGCTGGGGCATAACATGCAGAGCTATCGCTCCAAAGAAATGACCAATATGGCACTCGATGTCGAGGTTGAAGCCAAGGCCTACCAGTGGCGAGATGGAACCATCATGACCCCTGCCGCCACGGTCATTGTGGATATCAAAAATAAAGCCGGTCATCCCATACCCGATGGCTGACCGACCCCCAACCGGGTGGTCCTGGATGTGACCGCGAAGACAACTGACGGCAAGGAATTTTACAGAAATCAAGTTATTTATATGCCCACCCCGCAACAGATGGGACGTGGCGACAAGATGGGCAGAGGCCCGTATGAAAAGAGCGGCATGATCCATGATTCAAGCCTGCCTCCCCTGAGAACCACCCAGGAAAAATTTGAGATTCCTGTGTATGTTGAATCGACAAAAGATGGAAAAACGGTGCGCACTATCATCGCCAATGATTTTGTCGTGGATGTTGAGATATCCTATCTGCCTTACGGTAAAAAAGAAGATCCCGGCAATAATCAGAAGTGGGTCAGCATTTCCAAAAAGCTGAGCATTGAAAAAGGCGGGAAGTAAGCGAGACATTTTCTTGCAACCATGGCCGATCCTGCATCCAGGCTCGGCCATGGTTTTTTCGTATGCAAGTAACGGATCTCACTCCATTTCCAAATCAAACGGGAGTTTTATAAAATTTCACCATCAGCCGCTGCTCATTCTCCCCGCCCTCTTACCCTGCCCGCGATTCTGTTCATCTTGAACAGTTCTCTTCAGTAATACGGACGAGTCCCCGGATGGATCCGGCGATCCGGCGCTGACATCCCCTTCCAATTTCGATGAATTCAGGGTATTGTGCCCGTGGTTTTCAGAGTAGCAGTCCGTTTTCCTTTCCCTCTTTTTCGCAGGTATTATCCATGAGTGTAGATGATAAAAAAATTATTTATTCGATGATCAAGGTAAGTAAATATTACGAGAGCAAGCCCATCCTGAAAGACATTTCCCTCTCCTATTTTTATGGCGCCAAAATCGGCGTCCTGGGACTGAACGGCTCCGGAAAGTCCACCTTGCTGCGCATCCTGGCAGGCATTGACACTGAGTTTAACGGCGAGACCATTCTTTCGCCGGGGCTCACCGTCGATTATCTGGAGCAGGAGCCCTCCCTTGATCCCGACAAAACCGTTCGTCAGATTGTTGAAGAGGGCGTGCAGGGAACGGTGGATCTTCTCAATGAGTTTAACGTCATCAACGATAAATTCGCCGAGCCCATGAGTGATGATGAGATGCAGGCTCTCATTGACCGTCAGGGTGAGGTACAGGATAAACTGGACGCCCTGGACGCCTGGGATCTGGACTCCAAACTGGAGATGGCCATGGACGCCCTGCGCTGTCCGTCTCCTGATGCCCGCTGTGAAATTCTTTCGGGAGGTGAAAAACGACGGGTTGCCCTGTGTCGAATCCTCCTCAAAAAACCCGATATCCTGCTCCTTGACGAGCCCACCAACCATCTGGATGCTGAATCCGTGGCCTGGCTGGAACATCACCTTCAGCAGTACGCCGGAACCATCATTGCCGTGACCCATGACCGCTATTTTCTCGATAATGTGGCCGGTTGGATCCTCGAGCTGGATCGCGGGGTCGGCATCCCGTGGAAGGGAAATTACTCTTCCTGGCTGGAACAGAAGGAAAAACGACTGGCGACGGAGGAAAAATCAGAGAATGACCGAAGGCGAACCCTGCAACGGGAACTGGAATGGATTCGAATGTCCGCCAAGGGGCGTCAGACTAAATCCAAGGCCAGGATCAACGCCTATGAGCAGCTGCTCAGTCAGGAAACCGAAAAACTGGCACAGGAGCTCCAGATCTTTATCCCGCCCGGGCCGCGACTGGGCAAGGTGGTGATTGAAGCGGATCATGTGCGCAAGGCGCTGGGAGATAAACTGCTGGTTGAAGATCTCAACTTCCAGCTCCCGGCCGGTGGTATTGTTGGGGTTATCGGCCCCAATGGTGCCGGCAAATCCACTCTTTTCAAGATGATCATCGGTCAGGAGACCCCTGATGGCGGCACCATCAGACTTGGTGAAACCGTCAAACTGG
The DNA here is from genome assembly GCA_013426795.1 of Desulfocapsa sp. Lineage (GTDB taxonomy): Bacteria > Desulfobacterota > Desulfobulbia > Desulfobulbales > Desulfocapsaceae > UBA2270. Next base: position 13,863 of record JACDZF010000037.1, read on the forward strand.
CCTATGTCGACCAGAGCCGCGATGTCCTCAACCCGGAACAGACAATCTGGGAGGCGGTCTCCGAAGGTCAGGAAACCGTCTGGCTGGGCACCAAGGAAATCAACTCCAGGGCCTACGTCGGCAAGTTCAATTTTTCCGGCTCGGCCCAGCAGAAAAAAGTGGGGCTTCTTTCCGGCGGACAGCGGAATCGGGTTCATCTGGCCCGGATGCTCAAAGAAGGAGGCAATGTCCTGCTCCTTGATGAGCCGACCAATGATCTGGATATCAACACCATGCGGGCACTGGAAGAGGCACTGGTGAATTTCGGCGGATGCGCGGTGGTCATCAGCCATGACCGCTGGTTCCTTGACCGCATCGCCACCCATATGCTGGCCTTTGAAGGTGACTCCCAGGTGGTCTGGTTTGAAGGGAACTACTCGGATTATGAAAAAGATCGCAAGGCGCGACTGGGAGCTGCCGCCGACCAGCCGCATCGCATTAAATACCGACAGCTGACCAGACAATAACCAAAAAGTCAGCTCGTCACTCTCTGGATTTGAAACTCAAAAGCATTCAGGCCTGCACCGAGATAGATGCAGGCCTGAATGCGATTTTGAAGATACTTCCTGATATTTTCCTAACCCCGATAAACGGGATACGTGCCTTTCGCAGATTCTAACCTTGCGAAAAAACAAGAATAGAATCTGTAAGGCACTAAAGCTCAGCCGCCATTTTTAACAAGATCTCAAGCTGGGACAGATTTTCCATGGCGACCGTTAGTGAACCTTCCCGGCAGTCTTTTTCGATGGCTGTGGCCATATCTCGGATTGCCTCCAATCCCAGACTGGCCGCCGCGCCTTTGATGGAATGGGCTGGGCCTCTGGCCTTGACCGGGTCATCCAGTGCCACCGCCTGGGCCATGGCAGCCAGATCCGATGCCGCGGAATCCTTGAAGATGGTCAGTAATTCCTTGAGCAGTGCTTCATCGTTATCCACCTGGCCCATGGCAAATTCTCTATTCCAACGTAGATCCATATCCTGCCTCTCCCGTACCCATTGAATGTGCTTCATTGACCTATTGCTTGATTCAACTCCGAAAATGCAATAGCCCCTTCCCTGAGCAACTGCAATTTACCATCATCAAATCCAAGAACCGTCGAACTCATGCCACCCGGCGTCTGGCCGCCATCGAGGATACAGGCCACTTTGTCTCCAAAAAAATGTCGCACATCCTCAGCTGTTCGGGCAGCGCTCCTGCCTGAGATGTTGGCGCTGGTGGCGGTCATCGGGCCTTTCCATAAACGTCCGAATTTGATGGCCACCGGATGGGGCGATATGCGAATCCCGATGCCACCACTCTTTCTTGTGAGCAATGGTGAGAGGCCGTCGACAGCCGGGAAGACAAGGGTCAGGGGACCGGGCCAGAAAACCTTCATCAGGAGTTTGTAGGCATCAGGGATTGCACTGGTCAAGCCCGTGAGCTGTTCTTCATTCTGGATAAGTATTGGAAAAGGTTTATCCAGTGGGCGCTGTTTTAAGCTGAACAAGGCTGCCAACGCCTCTTCGTTGGTGGGGTCAACGGCCAGCCCATAAAATGTTTCGGTGGGAAAAGCGACAATTTCCCCTTGGGCTAAACATTCCACGGCCCTTTTATAATCCGGCTCCACAGGGTAATGCGTGGAGTTCGTCAGACTGGAATTGGAAGGAATCACCCCTCAACCTTTTTGGCCTTATCTTCAACTTCTTTTATCATCTCCTGCCTGAAGGACTGCAACCTGGCCGCTATTTCCTTGTCTTCCAGGGCCAGAATACGCGCTGCCAGAACTGCCGCATTCTTTGCTCCCGGCTTGCCGATGGCCATGGTCGCAACCGGGATTCCGGGAGGCATCTGCACCGTGGCCAGCAAGGCGTCCATGCCGTTCAGGGGCGAAGAATCGAGGGGAACGCCAATCACCGGCAAATCGGTGTGGGCGGCAAGGACTCCAGCCAGATGGGCAGCCATGCCGGCCCCGGCGATGATGATTTTCAGCCCCCGCTGATCGGCAGTTTTGGCCCAGCGGACTGCCCGCTCCGGGGTTCTATGGGCAGACGCCACGGTCATCTCATAGGGAATCTGCATCTTTTTTAAAAATTCTGCGGCCGCTTCCATGACTGGCAAATCCGAGTCACTGCCCATGACAATTCCCACCAGAGCTGAAACAGGTCTGGGGTTTTGTGGATTCCTCGCCTCTGCTCCAGCCTGATATTTCATCTGCATTTCTTGATTACGCAGCAGCGCCTTCGCGCCAATGTCATGACGATAATGAACTCCGGTCCACTGAATTTGATTGACTGCCTTATAGGCATGTTCAATGGCTTTTTCCAGGGTCTTGCTCACCGCAGTTATCCCTAGAACCCGACCTCCAGCTGTGACTGTCCGTTCATTTTTTATGGCAGTTCCGGCATGAAAAATCTGAACCCCCTCAACTTGGGATGCCGCCGTCAGCCCCTTGATCACTTTTCCTGTCTCATAATGGCCGGGATATCCTCCGGAAGACATCACCACACAAACCGTAGGCCGAGGATCAATCTTCATTTCAATGGTATCAAGCCGGCCATCAATCACTGCCTCGAAAATATCAACGACATCACTTTTCAATCGCATCAATAATGGTTGGGCTTCAGGGTCGCCAAAACGGCAATTGAACTCAAGGACCTTCACATTCTCGCCGTCAATCATCAGCCCGGCATACAGCATTCCTTTAAAAGGACGTCCTTCTGCTGCCATTCCCTTAATGACCGGCAGCATAACCTTATTCATAACAAAATCAGCAATGGCCTCGGTAACGATCGGAGCTGGGGAATAGGCACCCATGCCACCGGTATTGGGTCCTTTGTCGCCATTATTCACCGCCTTATGATCCTGGGATGTGGGCAGGGGCAGGACGGTTTTCCCATCGGTGAATGCAATATAGGACGCCTCTTCCCCCTGGAGAAATTCCTCAATCACCACCTTGCTCCCAGCATCGCCAAAGGCCTTATCCTGCATGATCAGGGTGACCGCGTCCTTGGCCTCCTTGAGGGTAGCCGCGACAATCACTCCCTTACCTGCCGCCAGGCCATCGGCCTTAATGACAAGGGGAATGTTTGCATGGGTCAGGTATTTTTTTGCTTTTTTGAGGTCATCAAAGACCTTGAATGGAGCTGAGGGAATGTCATATTTGGCCATAAACTCTTTGGCGAAAACCTTGCTTCCCTCAAGAATGGCAGCACTTTTGAGGGGTCCGAAGATTCTCAATCCCTCTTCTTCGAAACGGTCAACAATTCCAGCGGCCAGAGAAGATTCAGGGCCGACGATTGTTAAGTCGATCTTCTCCGTTGCGGCGAACTGGAACAATCTTTCAATATCAGTAGCTCCGATATCAATACATTCAGCCATCTTTTTAATGCCGGCATTACCGGGGGCACAGTATATCTTTTTAACCCTGGCGCTTTGCGAAATCTTCCAGACCAGCGCGTGCTCACGCCCTCCTGAACCAACTACCAATACTTTCATAAAGATACTCCCGTGAAAATTAAATTCTGTTGAACATACACCGTAATGAAGGAACGGCTGACATGAAGCAAGGATTGGCCGCTAACGATACCTTTTTGTCGTAAAAAAAGAGGAATCCACGTCTCGCCTTGACAATCTCCATGGAATGGATAAAATTGAATGAATAGCCATTCAACATTTTTTATACTTTTGTCTCCAATAATTTCATATCTTTCTAATATAATTCATGAAAGCTCAAGATAAGCATATTAAAATAATCAACGCGGCCACTAAGGTTTTCGCAAAGAAAGGATTCTTTAACGCAAGAATATCCGATATTGCCAAAGAAGCCAAGGTTGCAGATGGGACGATCTACCTTTACTTCAATAATAAATTTGACATCCTGATCTCTGTTTTTGAGGAAGAAATCAGCAGCATGATCGAACAGGTTACCAATTCACTGGTACTTGAACCAGATCCCAAACTTCAACTGAGAATTTTTGCCACGAAACATCTGACGATGATGAAAAAAAATAAAAATCTGGCAGAAGTGATCCAGATTGAATTGCGGCAGAGTACTAAACTCATAAAAGATTACAGAAACAACAAGTTCAGTGAATATATTGATATCATTTCTACAATCATAAAAAACGGCCAGGCGCAGAACATCTATCGCGCTGACATCAGGCCCGGCATTGCCAAGCGTGCTTTTTTTGGAGCCCTTGATGAGATTTCACGAGTCTGGAGTCTTTCGCTGGAGACAGACTACACCGTCGAAGAGACAATCAATCAAATTATGGATATTTTTCTTACTGGGGTTCTGATTCCAACTCCCCGGACTGAGTAATTAAATCCGGTTCGAAGACCTTGTACTCAGGAACCAGCTCATGCATAATCGACAGGACCTTTTCATCCTCCCGCAACCGGGCAACTCGCTGCAACTCAATCAGCTGATTTTCAAGCCATCCCCATTCCACATCCCGACTGCTGGCCAGAAGCAATTTATCATGGCCGGTCTTCTGCAAGGCCTCATTTTTGTGCAATAATTCCTCGAACAACTTTTCTCCAGGCCGTAATCCGGTGTAGATAATTTTGATATCCTTTTCCACCTTGAATCCGGAAAGCTCAATCATCTGCCGGGCCAGATCATCAATGCGCACCGGCTCCCCCATGTCGAGGACAAAAATCTCTCCACCCAGGCCCATGGCTCCCGCCTGAAGAATCAGGCTCACCGACTCAGGGATGGTCATAAAATAGCGGGTAATCTCCCTATGGGTCACAGTGACCGGACCGCCATCGGCAATCTGCTTTTGAAACAAGGGGATAACCGAGCCTGACGACCCGAGGACATTGCCAAACCTGGTGGTTATATATTTCGTCCGGGAGCGACCATTGAGATTCTGGCAGTAGATTTCCGCAATCCTCTTGGTGGTGCCCATCACATTGGCGGGATTCACGGCTTTATCGGTAGAAATCATGACAAAGCGACTGGCGCCGAATCGATCGGCAGCGTCGGCCACCACCTTGGTACCAAAGACATTATTGCAAACACCTTCCGCTGGATTCGCCTCCAGCATTGGAACATGCTTGTAGGCGGCGGCGTGATAGACCACACTTGGCTTGTAGGTAGTGAAAAGCCAATGCACCCGTTCCGCATTTTTCACATCACCAAGAACCGCAATAAACTGAAGGGCGGGGAATTTATGACGCAGCTCAAACTCAATGGCATAGAGGTTAAACTCACCATGTTCAAAAAGGATAAGCTGGGCCGGATTCTGGGCCGCAATCTGACGGCACAACTCAGAACCGATGGACCCGCCACCACCGGTAATCAGCACTATTTTTCCGGAAAGATATCCGGTGATGGCCTCATGATCCAGCTTCACCACATCTCTCCCCAGCAGGTCTTCCAGGGTCACGGAACGTAATTTCCCGGCATCAACCTGACGCCCGGCCATTTCAAACACAGATGGAAGGGTCTGGCAGCGCACCCCAAGCCGGTTACACTCCAATACCAGCCGTTGGAGGAAAGACTTATGGGCGGAAGGAATGGCGAGCAGGACAAGCTCAATGTATAATTCTGCTACACATTCGGCAAGTTGATCGGTTTTACCCCATACTGGAATGCCGTGAATTTCACGTCGAAGCATGGCTGGATTGTCATCAAGAAAGGCAAGGGGGCGATAGGCATCCCGGTACAGCAGGTCTCTGGCAAGAATCTCCCCTGCCCTGCCGGCCCCGATGATTAATGTCCGTTTACCATCTTGCGAAGAAAATCCCAGCCGAAGATCTTTATAGCCACGATAGGCAATTCGTGAGGCAGAGAGGCCCGCCACCAGAAGCAGGGGGTACAAAAGAAGAACGGAACGGGGAATTCCATGCAGGCGCTGAAGGAGAAAGGCTACGGCGATAATGGCAATGGTCCCGAATCCTGCCACCTTGAAAATCCGCATAAGATCAGGAATGGAAGCGAAGCGCCAGAGCCCACGGTACAGCCCTGAATACCAGAATAAAAGTCCTTGCACAGGCAGGGCAATGAGAATCAAGAAATAGAGTGTTTGCTCGAATTCCGGTGGGATTGGTCCGAGGTTAAATCGGATCCAGTAGGCCAGGATAAATGCCAGCGGGACACACAGCAAATCATGGAGGAGGGCGGACCAGCGATTTAAGAGACTGAATTTAAAGAATTTCTTTGCCATAAAGCAGATTGTTCTCTCATCAAATGTTCCGGGATAATGGAAGATCACAGGGAGTTTACTCACCCCGATGAACAGAATAGGCTCCTTTTGCAGATTATTCTCTGGAAGAAAACAAGAAAAGAATCTGTAAGGAACTAATCGTTTATTGCTCCCGCTTTCACCATCAAACAGACAAGAATTAACGGGATGTACGACAAAAAAGTAATCAACAGTCCGTATCCAGGCCAAGAGGTGGCACAAAAAGCCCAGGGGAAAAGCCAGAGAACATTAACAGCCAACACAGCGAATGTCACTTTTTTATGCGATTGCAAGCGTCGGGAAAGGATCTGATAGGCGTGACTTCGATGGGCCTCATAGATCTTTTTCCGGAGACAGATTCGTGTGAGCAGGGTAATTCCGGAATCCACCACAAAGACACCAAGAAGAATCAACCATGCCCAGAGAGTCAATCCGGTTGATTGTGCCGTGAGTAAGGCCATGATCGCAAAGAAAAAACCAAGAAAACCGCTGCACCCATCCCCCATGAAGATCCGGGCAGGCGGCCAGTTCAACATGAGAAAGCCAAGGACAGAGGCGGCAAGCAGCAGAAGCAGGAGCAAAAAACCGCCTGTCTCACCTGAAAAATAGAGGAGAAATCCCGCGCCAAGGCTCACGGTAACGGCCTCAATGCCGGCAAGTCCGTCTATACCATCCATGAAATTGTAGAGATTGACACTCCAGGCAACCACGAATGCAAGCAGTATCAATGCGGCAGTTGAAAGAATCCCTTCCCCGTTTGAGATGGGAGAAGAGCTGCTCAATGGCAGGAAATTTAAGGCAAGCAGGGCACAGCTCAAATGAACAACAATCCGAATGCCGGAAGAAAGATGAAAAAGATCATCCACAAGGCCAATGATGGCAATTCCAAGACCGCAAGCACCGAACACAAAGAGATACGGAATGGCAATCCTTCCGGTAAGTGTCAAATATGCCCCGCCAAGATAGGCGACAATAACAATGGCAAGGCCGCCTCCTCGAGGAGTTGGCAGAGTGTGCGAACTGCGCTGATTGGGAATATCAAGGAGACTGTGCTGAAGGGCAATTATTCGGAGCAGCCAGGTCAGGCAGCAGGAAGATAGAAAAATAAAAGTAAAAAAAAACAGCCATTCAAGCAGCATAACAACCTGTTATTTTACTGACTAAATTATTTGGTA
>JACDZF010000307.1 GCA_013426795.1 Desulfocapsa sp.
GTCAGGCCGTTGAACAGCACCTGCCGGACGGGCAAGTGAAAATCAGTCACATTTTCGCCCATGTCCGTTATCGAAAATATGCCCTGGGAGCTATGTAACCATCGAGCCTCTTGCAAAATGAGGAGTTATGTCCACGAGCCGTCATTCCCGCGCAGGCGGGAATCCATAACACGCTGAATTTGCGAAACTGGATTCCCGATAAAAGCATTCGGGAATGACGGTGTGGTAATTTTGCAAAAACCTCCACCCCAAAACAGAACCTGCATTACAAGCCTGTGCTCGGGTTGTAAATCCGGCTTTGTAGAACAAGTTGTCTCAGTAATATTTTATGGTGACACAAGCCTGTTGAAAATTGCCGCCAATGCGAAAAATATCCTCTCCAACAAAACTATCTGTTTCCGTCAATATGTGGTATTAAAAATTACGGAAACAAAGCCGCAACAGAGCATTCCAACCTCAACCCGCAAGGCTGACAGATGCACCATCTCATCACCTTTCTCGGCAAGGGCCAAAAATCAGAAGGCGGTTACCGAACCGCAAATTATTGTTTCACAGAAGGGAGATGCCGTACCAGTCCCTTTTTCGGCCTTGCCCTGCTTGAAGAGCTGGCGGCATCATCAACACCTGTCGATCATATCCTGATTCTTGGCACGCCTTCTTCCATCTGGGACGCCCTGCTCTCCGGGGAGATGCAGGACAGTTCGCTATGGGTAGAACTGGGCGAACGCGTTGAAGCAGGAAATGTCGATGATTGTTTTCTTAACCGGGTAGCGGCGGATGTCCAATCCACCATGCGTCAGCGTGGACTTGCGAACACAGTAACTTTGCGTGTCATTCCCTTTGGCCGTAACGCACAGGAACAGATTACCATTCTCCGGCAGATGGCCGACCTGGTAGAAAATGGCGACCGCGTCAGCCTGGACATTACCCATGGTTTCCGCTCCTTGCCCATGCTGGGCCTGACAAGTGCCATGTTTCTCAAACAACTTAAAGGGGCCACAGTTGAGGGCATCTATTACGGTGCCCTGGACATGACCGACGCAGCCGGCACGCCAGTGTTGCGGTTGGATGGTTTGTTGCTCCTTACAGATTGGCTCACCGCCATCAGCGCCTTTCGTGTCAGCGGTGATTATGGTCTTTTCGCCCCACTTCTGGACAACGCTGATATTGGCAACGCCCTGCTTCAAGCCGGTTTCTATGAAAAAACCATCAATATCGCTCAGGCTCGCAAACATCTTCGAAAGGCCATGAAACATTTCCCCCAACTTGAAGCGGAAGATCCCCTTTTTCATCTTTTTTCTTCAGAACTCCGAAGCTTTACTTCCTGGTCAGAAAAACAATCCTTTGCAGGCCGTCAGCTTGCCGCAGCCCACAATGCCCTGGAAACGGGAAACTTTATGCGCGCTGCCGCTCTGGCTGTAGAGGCATGTATTACCAACGTGTTACGTAAAGGAACGGATCCCAGTGATTTTGGAGCAAGAAATGCGGCCAGAAATACCCTGAATGATCAGTGCAAAGGTCAGAATTGGGATAATGCTGAACCTGGGCTTGCCGCCTATCGGGAATTGGGTGATCTTCGCAACTCTTTATCTCATGGCACCCGCCCCGCTTATAACAGCATGGATCAACAAAAAACACTTCAAAGTCAGCAACATCTGCAAGAACGACTCAGTTCCCTGCTGAAAAGCATGGAAACAATCATCAAGTAAACCGTGTCTCTCCCACTGTAATATCAATTCTCAATCAAGGGTTCCCCATCTCGCTCGCTCAGTCGAGAAAACTCCCCTTCCTTGACCCGAGGGGTTGGGGGTGGGTGAAGCTGCAAGGAAAGTTTTCCATTCGTAATCCTCCACCCTGCCCCCCACGCCGCCCAGTGGTGAGGGAATTTCTTTCAAGCTTCACGTTTGATCTGGAAAAAGCCGTCCCATTGCAACATTGCAGTTATTGGTTTCGTCTTCCTTTTGTGTCACTCTTCGCACATCCAAAGGAGGCAACACCATGCACATCTATA
>JACDZF010000308.1 GCA_013426795.1 Desulfocapsa sp.
CTTTTCACGTTAATATGCAATTATTTTAATCAGTTGTCGTGTTTTTTGATTGTGTTGTCGTCAACTCCGAAACTTGAGTTATACAAAAGGAGCGGCTCATATTGTACGGATTATTGGGTTGCGGGCTTGTTGCCCGCGTTGGAATAAGATGCCATGTCTGCTTTTGCTAAGCTCTTTTCTCGGTCTCGACCTCTTCGAGACATTAACAATGTTTCACGTGAAACATATGGGTGCTATCTTGATAAATACGACGTGTGACTTTTTGATCGTTGGAAGTGGAATTGCCGGGCTCTCATTTGCCTTGCGAGCCGCACAGCTAGGAACTGTGACCGTAATAACTAAAAAAAATGAGATAGACAGTGCGACAAATCTTGCACAAGGAGGCATTGCCGCTGTCATGTCAGCCAATGATTCAAAACAGAATCACACCCTTGATACCATTGTGAGCGGGGCGGGGTTGTGTAATGAGGAAGTTGTCCGTCTCGTTGTTGACAAGGGACCGGAAAGGGTGAGGGACTTGATAGACATGGGGGTTGAGTTTGTAAAAAATAGTCAAGACTCATCAGAGCTGGATCTTGGTCGAGAAGGTGGACACTCGAAGCGACGGGTTGCCCATGCTCACGACTTTACAGGAAAGGAAATTGAACGCACGTTATTGGAAAAAGTTAAGGCAAATGGTTCTATAAAAGTTTTAGAGAATCATAGAGCCATCGATCTTCTATTGATAAACAGAAAGATAGAAAATGAAAATAAATCGACTAAACGCTGTGCTGGAGCGTACGTTCTCAACGAGAATGGTGATGTCGAGGTCTACATGGCTAAAATCACTACTCTCTGCACTGGTGGCACCGGGAAGGTGTATCTATATACTACCAATCCCGACATCGCGACGGGTGATGGGTTAGCGATGGCGTTCAGAGCAGGGGCGATAATGGCTAATTTGGAATTTGTTCAATTCCACCCTACATGCCTGTATCATCAAAAAGCTAAGAATTTTTTAATATCTGAAGCAGTGCGGGGAGAGGGTGGAATTCTGGTAGATCAAAATGGTCGTCCATTTATGGAGAAATATGACAGTCGTAAGGATCTGGCAACGAGGGATGCTGTGGCACGGGCAATAGACAGGGAGATGAAAGAGCGGGGAGCGGATTGTGTCTTTTTAGATATTACCCATAAAGATAAAGAGTATGTAAAAGAAAGATTCCCTACGATTTACAAGCGGTGTATGGATTATGGAATTGATATTACTCGTGAATTAATTCCTGTTGTGCCTGCTGCTCATTACATGTGTGGAGGAGTTGAGACGGATATATGGGGAAGAACATCCATTGATGGCTTATTGGCACTGGGCGAGACCGCCTGCACTGGACTGCATGGGGCCAATCGTCTGGCGAGCAACTCTTTACTGGAAGCGGTAGTTTTTGCGGAGAGAGCCTATCAATATTGTACGAACCAGTGGAAGACAATTTCTCATGAGCAATTCCCGGAAGTTGAATCATGGAAGGTTGGAGATGCGCAAGCTCTCAGTGAGGAGATTTTAATTCATCACAACTGGGACCTTATCCGTCGAATTATGTGGAATTATGTGGGAATTGTTAGGAATATAAAAAGGTTAGAGTTGGCTAGAAAACATATAAATGCAATTTTTCAAGAGATTGAACAACATTACAAAGATTATTTTGTTACCCAGAATATGATCGAACTGAGGAATATAGCGCTGGTGTCCCTGTTGATTATCGAATCGGCTTTAAACCGGAAGGAGTCACGGGGACTTCATTATCTTGTTGATTATCCTGAATCTCGGGAGGATTTAGCCAAAAATACGCGATGCCGAAAAAAGACTGGAGAGTGGCCCGCTGAGGTCGAGTTTTTATAGGAAGCATGTCAATGTCATTAACTTAAAGAGTCGGCTTGTAAGTTTGGTAAATTTTTCTCTTTGATCTTTGGTAACTATTCAGCTGAATTTATTTTGTATTTTTTAAAAAAAGTTCTTGACA
>JACDZF010000309.1 GCA_013426795.1 Desulfocapsa sp.
CCGATCTTGTCACCACTGTCGCCACAGCCGCACCCTCTTTCGCTTGCTAGAGAAGAGTACAAGATACTCCTTGACGGCACATCATGTCGAGGCCGCACCCCAGTGAAGCCACCATGAAACACGGTGGCAAATAAAAACAACGCATACACATGCTGAACTTCCTTGAAGAGGGATCTAGTAGGAAGGCACTGGCGGCCTGGATCATCGTTCCGGCCAATGCCCGGGCCGCGCACTGGAGGTCGAGGCTTTAGCCGGACCAGAGCCGCGCAGAAGCCGAACTTCTCGCGCTCGTGCGATATATTATGAAGCACTACCCGCCGACTTGTTCCTTTTCCGCGGGTCGGCTATTTGAAAATCATATTAAGCACTAATGGCGGAGTCCATAAGCCTGTACCACTGCAATCACGAATACACTTGGGTGGGATCTTGTCTGCCAGTGTCGCGTGTAACCGTGGTAATGTTGTCCAATGCGCTTCCGGGAAGTAGTGGTGGGCCGTATGGTAGCCAAAATTGTCGCGAACTACATTATACAATGGACTAAGAACATTGTTGGCAAAGCCGTACGCAGAATCCTGATCGCAGCCTACGTGGTTTTCATAATCCGTTCTCGTGGTATAGTAAGTCACCATAAAGAAGTAAGGTATATAAAACAGCGGAAGCGAGACAACAAGAAAAGCAACAAACGCGAATACCATGAAATTGTCTATAAAAGCCGCACGGTATTTATGCGGGTGTCTTTTCCTAGTGATAATGCCCTTATGAAAGCTTTCCCACAGAGGGGCGAAAAATACGATCGCGGCATAGCGGAATGAATAAATAAAGCAACCCAAGAAAGTTGGGCGGCGCTTTTCCCAGTCTCTAGCGTAAGTCCATGCGTTATCACCTTTATGATGGCGAAACAAATGATGTTGTCGCCACGCCGATGCCGACATCCCTGTAGCCAAGCCCATAAATATGTCCAGCAAACCGTTGAGAAATCGGGATCTGCTTATTGGATGATGAACATGCTGATGGAGTAAAAAATTTATATCACTCAGCAAAAACCAGATTAGCAGCGCGTACACGATCGCCCATTCGCTCGCTGGCAGTCCAGTAACGAGCGGCAGGAGAACAATCGGTAATGCTGTTACACCCCGCGCCAAATTGAGACTGTCTTCTTTGTAATGAAGCAACGCTTGTGTAATGTCCAGATTCTTATCTGTCATTTTCGCGCTCCAAGTGATTCTATTGGCGAAGTAAATCCCGCTTATTAGAAGCGGCAGGAGATCAAACTCTATTTCCGAGAGTGTTCAGGTTGGCCGTATTCACGGAATATGTACCAAATGATGGAACATGTTCAGCGATTTCTTCGTGCGAGATATATACGTTAAACTTGGCTGCTTGTTCGCTGAACCGCTCTTTGAACTCGACCGGTGCAACGAGAATGGCCTGCCATTCCGTGTAATTCCCATACTTCTCTTGCCCAACCCACTTCTCCGCGCGCTTCGGGTAACCCTCTGGCTGATGGTTGGTAAATCTTCCTCCGGCAATCTTGTTTTCAATATGTAACGCGAATCTTTTTCCGGAATCGTCTTCAAAGACGACGAGTATGTCTGTCTCTCCCTGCCTTCGGATACGTTCAGTTTCGCCGGTAACTGCGCTTGTTACTTCGATCGTCACCGTCGTCCAAGGATGGTCAGACCGCGATAAGACGCACTTTGAGAGGCGCTTAGCAAATTTCGTTTTTCCAAGAAACCATTTTTGGAAATCAGGGTTGTCGCGGAGGAGTAAGGCGAGCTCATGGTCAAGCTCTTTCTCAGACGTCCGCATCAGCAAAGGTCTCCTAGCGACGGCTAACGTTCTGAAGACAGCGACCCGAACTTCGCCAGCACCGTCCTTGCGAGTTTGCTACGAACTCCGCGCGCGGTTTGGGGCCAAAAGGGGGGCCAAAAGGGGCCAGGCTCTGAGGTATCCCCACGAATGTGCCTCCTCTTTTCAATCTATCAATAGCGCCTGGT
>JACDZF010000310.1 GCA_013426795.1 Desulfocapsa sp.
TAATATTTTTAAAAGGTTAAGTCGGTTTCTCGTTACACTTGTTCGGGAACTCAGGGTATAATAGACAGGGCCGCGAATGTTGGAATGCTCAACGGGTTCTTTGTCTTTGGCGGGTTCCGGCAGGGGCTTGTGGTCCAGGCCGCTTTTGAGGATGGATTGCACCGAGCGGTAGGAAAGAGCTTTGATATACAGCGCCCGTCGGCAGGCTGCCTCCAGGCGTATCTCTCCATAGGACTTGCCAAGGCTCAGGATTCCCAGCAGACTGCGATAGGCCTGCTGGGGGTGGGTTCTTTGCACCAGCAGCATTTCGGTGAGACAGAATGTCTCCGGCCCGATCTTCGCGGCCCAGCGTTTGAAGCGTTCCGGCGTCCACTCCATATATTTCTGGTGCTTGAGCGGCATATGCTCTTTGACCGTTGTATGGCGGCCCTGCTGCCCACTTCTGACATGACTGGCCACCCGCTTGCCGGAATGGAAACATTCAACAGTCTTTTGGCTGTAGCGGATATCGAGCTGCTTTTTGACCAGAGCGTATGGCACAGAGTAATAATGGCCGTCCAGCTCCAGATGATAGTCGAGATGGACAGTGGCCTTTTTCCAGTAGGCCAGTTCATAGTCAGAGGCTGGGAGTGGTTTCAGGGCCGGTTTGTCCAGTTCTTCAAAGCGGCTTTTGCGGCTGCCGGGCAGTTTTTTGAAGGCCTTGTTGTTGAGGACCGACAGCAGTCTTTGAATCTCTTGATTGAGATCAGTTAACGTAAAAAATGTCTGCTTGCGCAACCGGGCCAGAATCCAGCGTTCCACCAGCAGCACTCCCGCCTCGGCCTTGGCCTTGTCCCTGGGCTTTCTGACCCTGGCTGGCAGAACCACGGTCTGGTAATGACAGGCCAGATCATGATAGGTGGGATTGATATCCGGCTCATAGCGACAGGCCTTGGTGACGCCGCTTTTCAGGTTGTCAGGGACGATGACTTCTGGGACACCGCCGAAAAAACTGAAGACGCGGACATGCGAGCCGATCCAGTCCTCTATCTGTTGACTCAGGGTGGCTTCGGCATAGGTGTAGTTGCTGGCCCCAAGAACCGCGACAAAGATCTGGGCCTTGCGGATCTCTCCGGTGAGGCGGTCGGTGATCCCAACGGTCTGACCGGCATAGTCGACAAAGAGCTTTTCACCGGCACGGTGCTCATGACGCATGGTCACATCCAACCGGCCTGACCAGCTCCGATAGCTCTGGCAATACCAGCTGTACTGGTAGCCATCGGGATACTGCTCTTTGTACTCCTGCCACAACAGGTTCAGGGTCACGCCCCGCCGCTTTTGCAGCTCTGCGTGAACTTCGGCAAAATCAGGAATCAGGTAGGAGCTGCCTGCCGGGGTCGGAGGCGGGAACAGGGTGCGCTCAAGGAATGTGTCGCTGTGATCATCCGGCATTGGCCAGGTTAAACCAGCCATCCCGGCCCGTTTTAAATAATCGCTTACCGTGCTGCTGCCTATATCGCAACTCCTGGCTATTTCACGGTTGCTGCGGCCACACTCATACTTCAGCCGCAAGACTTCTCGAATCTTACGCATAGATAACCTCTCCTTCGGCATGGGATCTCCTTTGAAACTCAGTTCAAAAAAAGTCCTCTCTACCAATTGTTTCTATGCGTCGCTACTTCCCTTTACTCCTTCTTAAAGGTGGCCGGATTCCCGTGGAATCACTGGCCGGATTCAAATGGAATGGGTGGCCGGATTCCCGTGGAATCACTGGCCGGATTCGCGTGGAATTCGCAATTGTCTAAGGGATATAGTGGGCCCCAGTTTTAAGACCCTTTAAAATTGTCGAAAGGAGCATAAGAAATGAAGGCTTTAGAAATTACCAGCGATAACGGTGATTTCAGAGACTCTATAGGCAACAGTTGGCCTTTGACCGCTGATTCCAACATGGGATTTATATGAGAACCACACAACTGGGCAGATTCGGGCCTGAAATTTCCGTGGTCGGTCTGGGCGGC
>JACDZF010000038.1 GCA_013426795.1 Desulfocapsa sp.
CGGCCTTCAAACCGTGACGCGGCACCGGAGAAGGTAAACGCGATGATAAGTCCCAACAGGCCAAAGACTGCGGCCTCCGCCGAACCGGCGCCCTTGGCCAGGCCCTCCGGATCCCTTGTGAATCTGGCAATGCCGATGCGCCGCCCGACCTCAAAGGTGATCAGCATACCGATGAATAAACAGACGGCGGATAATGATGCGATCAATACAAAACTCATTTTCAAACCTCCTTGCTCCATTGTGTCGAACGGAAATTTGCTCCGTCCACGAGATTTTCCTGTCTATTTCATGGCCGGATAGTCGGTGTATCCGGTCTCGTCGCCGCCGTAAAAGGTCTCTCGATGATAGCAGTTCAAGGGCGCATCCACCTCCAGGCGTTCCGGCAGGTCGGGATTGGCGATGAAGAGACGGCCAAAAGCGACGGCATCCACCTGTCCGCTTGCAACCGCTTGCAGGGCGCTGTCGCGGGTGTATCCGCCGGCGGAGAGAAACATCCCGGGAAAGGAGTCGCGGAAAAGCTGCGAGGTGCTGGGGGCGTCCTCATAGACCACATCCCCTCCTCCCGCTCCGGTGGCCCGGGGTTCAATGACATGGGCATAGCCCAAGTTCCGGCTGCCAAGCTGGGTCAGCACATATCGGAACAGTTCAACGGGATTGGAATCGCCCATATCGTTAAAGGTTCCATACGGGGAGAGACGCACGCCCACCCGTTGCGGGCTCCACACCTGGGTCACCGCGTCCACCACCTCCAGCAGAAGGCGGGCCCGGTTTTCGATGCTGCCGCCGTAGCTGTCCTGACGCCGGTTCGAGCCGTCCTGGAGAAACTGGTCGAGGAGATAGCCGTTGGCGCCATGCACCTCAACCCCGTCAAAGCCGGCACTCATGGCATTCTCCGCGGCATGTCGATAATCGGCAATAATTCCGGCGATTTCAGGTATCTCCAGGGGACGCGGGGTTTCAAAGGGAACCTGCTGCCAGTCGGCAGTGAGGGTCATTCCCGAGGGCTGGATGGCCGAAGGCGCCACCGGCAGGCCTTCTTGAGGATGGAATGAGGAGTGGGAGATCCGCCCGACATGCCATAACTGAAGAAAGATCAGCCCCCCTTTTGCATGAACGGCCTCCGTCACCAGCCGCCAGCCCGCCACCTGGTCGGCGGAATGGATGCCGGGGGTGGCCGGATAACCCTGGCCCTGGGGCGAGATCTGGCTTGCCTCGGAGATAATCAGCCCCGCCGAACTGCGCTGCCCGTAATAGACGGCATTGAGGGCCTGCGGGATATTCCCCGGCTGCCGGCTGCGCATGCGGGTTAACGGCGCCATGATGACGCGGTTGCGCAGGGTGAGATCTCCCATCTGGAATGAATCAAATAACGTCGTCATGGTATTACTCCTTTTGAAAAAATGGTCCCAAGGGAAAGTTTCACGGATTTCCACAGACTTCACCCCTTCTGCAGGCGCCTGTCCATATACTCATAGATAAAATCCAGGGCCTTCTTCCGCATCGCTGTATCGGGCATGGTGGCCGCCAGTCGGCCAAAGGCGTTTTGCTCCCGGAGAAGGGCGAGGGTTGGGAGGAAGTTGATATCAAAGACCCAGCTCATCTGCAGCACCTTCAGCTCATCGGTGGATTTCAGGGTCACATAGCCCATCGCCTTGCCCTCGAACAGGCGGTCATAAATCTCGTCCCGCACCGCCGTCTCCGTGCCCAGTCCCAGGCTGATCACCGGATTGCGCAGGGATTCTTCGGTCTGGAACTGCTCGATCATAACCCGCAGGATATCCACCTTGTCGGCATCCCGGATCAGTCGGCTGTGCAGCAGGGTGTGCGGGTCCAGGATATCGGGAAGACGGAGCCGGTTGTGGTAAATGATGGCGCGGCTGATACACTGGCGCTCGTTCACATCAAGGGAATGGAGGACACGGTGCCGATTCAGCTCCCAGAGGGAGAGCTTGGCGTGATTCTCGGAGTCGGGATCGCGGAAGGTTCGATATTTCTGATACTGCGGGAAACGGCCCAGGTCATGGAACAGGGCGGTCACGGTGGCGACGCGGATGTCGTTTGCCGACAGGCCAAGGGCTGAGGCAATGTGATCAATGGCGGCGCAGACCCGAAAGGTATGCTTCTCCTTCATGTCCAGACTTCGCTGGTGCAGGGGATCGGTTTCGTGAAAGGTCTGGATATGCTGTTTGAACCAGTCCTGAAAAGAATTAAGCTGCCTGTCATTCATGCGCTGCTCTTTTGCCTCGGTCGGAAAGGGAGTAAGACCTGTTCTGATCTGTTGCTTCACATCTTTTACTTCAGGGAAAATCAGGCAGGTTTTGCAGTATCTTAATCATTCCAGGCCGACATTCAATCTTTTGGCTTGGTTTCCAGCGTTTTGCCTTCTGCGGCCGGCAGGATTGCGAGCGGAATTTGGGGGTATCGTTTCCTCAACCCAGCAAAGAACTCCGGCGTATCCAGACAACCGGGAGTGTCAACTTCCATGCAAGGCATTTCTGCTACAGTCCATTTGCCATCTTTCATGGTCAGCAATGCTGCCACATCTTCATAATGCTGCCGGCCATCCGCTGACTGGGGCCGCACCTGAATCCAGGCCCAACCGTCTTTGACCTTGAGGTGTTGCACAACAAAGACAAGCTCCAACCCATGCATATGTTTCAGTTCTTCCCGTACGCAGTCAAGCAGGGCTTTCCGGACGGAAGTGCCTGGCGCTGGTGTCAGGGATGTATTCATTGCCGAGTCAGCATCTCGAACGTCAAGATATGAGGCACCGGCAATGAACAACAGTGCAAACAAAAAAAGTCTGGTCAGCATAAGAGTGATCTTCAAGGCAGATCGATACGGCAAGACTGAAACTGTTTCTTTCAGCGCCTTTCATAGGGGGTGAAATTATCGCATTCACATGTAACAAACAGTACCCCAACTCAACGGAGAAGTTACTATCTTTCAATCACTCCCCGCAATCCTTTTCTAACCGTTTTGTAACCGAAAAATAACCAATCCCTGTCTCTGCAACTGGTAGAATCTGCTGGGAGTGACGGGGTTCCATGGATTTTCTTTTTTGCCTCCCTGAATCTCTGCCAAGAAACCGGAATTACACGTTTTTTACTGGAGAAAACAGGAGAGGCCTGGATGCGTTTTCAGGACATTTCCCCCTTTTTCAAGGGGCGCCTTCCCGGCCAGTTGGTCATTCAGTATGCCAATCACTGTAATGGCGACTGCCCGCAGTGCGGTATGCGCCGCTCCCGGAGTATGGAGCGCAGCCGCCTTGACAAGGAGAAGGTCAAACGGCTCATTGACGATGCCGGGGAGCGGGGCTTTCAGGCCCTTTCCTTCACCGGCGGCGAACCTCTGCTCTTCCTTGATGATATCATCGAGCTGATCGATCATGCCGCCGGGGCCGGGATCAGGTATGTGCGCACCGGCACCAACGGCTTTCTGTTCACCGGTTCGGAGCGGCCGGATTTTGAGGCACGGATAAATGCCCTGGCGGCAAGGATCGCGGCGACCAAACTCTATACCTTCTGGATCAGCATTGACTCCGCCGATCCCGAGGAGCATGAACGGATGCGCGGCCTGCCGGGGGTAATCCGGGGCATCGAAAAGGCCTTGCCCATTTTTCACGCGCACGGGATCTACCCTTCGGTCAATCTCGGGATCAATCGTAACACCGGTGGCCGGGACGCCCGCCTCTACCGTCCCGATCTTGACCCGGAAGAGTTCCGCCGGCTCTTTCGCGCCGCCTTTCGCCGGTTTTACGGCTTTGTCCATGACCTTGGCTTTACCATCGTGAATGCCTGTTATCCCATGAGTGATGAGGGTGACGGCCAGCCGGACAGCACCGATGACGGCGGCGCGACGGCGGAAGGGCTGGCCAAGGTGTATGGCGCCTCATCCGAAGATCGGGTCATCCGCTTTACCCCCCAGGAAAAGGGGCGTATCTTTCAGGCCCTGTTCGAGACGATTCCCCGGTATCGCCACCGGCTGCGTATCTTTTCGCCGCGCTGCTCGCTTTATAGTCTGATCAAACGATATCAGAAGAATGAAGTTCCTCTTTATCCCTGCCGGGGCGGGCATGAGTTCTTCTTTGTGGAGTCGGGGCAGGGGCGGATTCACCCCTGCGGCTATCTGCCCGGGGTCATCGCCGGGCTGCCCGATCTGCGCCGTCGGCCCTCTCCTTCGGCGAAGCGGCCTGATTGCCATTTGTGCGAATGGGAATGCTTCCGTGATCCCTCCGAGATGATGGGCCCCCTGGCCGAGCTTTGTACCAGCCCGCTCAGTCTGGCTGTCCACCTCTTCCGAAACCCTGGATTTTTCCGCATTCTGCTTGAGGATCTGCGCTATTACCGCGCCTGTGATTTCTTCAACTGCCGACTGCCGCCCGATCTTGACGCCATGCGCCGTTTTGCAGTCAGAGGAGAGCAATCATGATCACCCTGAGCTCGCACGCCGAAGGTGAGCAGTACCTCGCCCGTCCCGGGATGAAGGTGGATCTCCATTCCCATACCCGCTTTTCTTCCAAACCCACCAATTATCTGACAAAAAAGATCGGGGTGGGAGAGTGCATGACCGATCCGGAAGAGGCTTATCACACGGCCAGGGAGATGGGGCTGACGGTTTATACCTGCACCGATCACGACACCATCGATGGCAATCTCTATCTCCTCGACAAGGGGTATGCCGATGTCCCGGTTTCGGTGGAGGTGACCGCCCATTTCCCCCATGTCAATCACAAGCTGCGCTGCAAGATTCATGTCCTCACCTATGACCTGGACAAGAAGCGGGCCGAGGCCATCTTCGCCGATATTCAGCGGTTGCGTCATAATGTGTATGATCTGATCGACTATTATGATCACCATGCCATCCATTACATGCTCGCCCATCCCCTCTTTTCGGTAAACGATCTGCTGACTCCCGAGCATTTTGAGCAGTTTCTGCTCCTCTTTGATCATTTTGAGATCAATGGTTCCAAGGGCCAGCAGACCAACAGCGGTCTGCATCAGATCATCAGCTCGCTTTCCGCTGAACTCCTGCAAAGGCTGGCGGACAAGCACAGCCCGGCCATTTCCCATCCCAAGGTGAACCCGGCCCGGAAATATATCAACAAGGCCGGACAGGACGCCCATATCAAGCGCTATCTGGGGCGCAGCTTTACCATGAACCCCCGCGCCCAAACCATCGGCGAACTTTTTACCAGCCAGGTCGAGGAGTCGGTTCCGGTGGTGCGCAATTCCAGGCCGGAAAACCTGAACTTTGTCCTTTGCGCGGTGGGGGCGGATCACAAGGTGCGGGGCAATCCCCGGCTGGAATTTTTTGTCGCCTGCGACCGCCGGCTTTCCGCCCTCTACGCCATGCTCACCGGCAAGACGGTGCCCCGTCCGGCCAAGCTGAAAAAGCTGCTCGTCCAGGTGGATCGTCGCTGCCTGCGCAAGAAACAGTTCCCCGCCGATTTCAGCGATGATGAGAGTCTTGCCCTTTTACTGGAATCGGCGCATAAGCTGCCAGCCAAGCGTTTTGACACACCGGAAAACGGCAGTGTCTCCAACTGTTTTTTTCAACTGATGAGAGAGATTGTCGACAACGCGGTGGTTTCCTTTATCAGGGAAAAGTCAAAAACGCCGATCAGAACGATCTTTTTCAATCCTTTCAGAACGTTAGGAACCTTGATTGATCTGGAAAAGTTGATCATCCCCTACGGAGTCTCGGTCCGCATTTTTGATGAAACCCGATCCTTTACCCACACGGTCACGAGGCATCTGCTCGGCAATGGAGAGGATGAACAGCCAAAGGTGGCCCATTTTTTTGATACCTTCAAGGAGGTGAACGGCCCGGCCCGTTTCGCCCAGGGCCTGGTGCAAATGGCGGCCCGGCTGCACCTTCCCTACCGGGTGCTGACCTGCGGCAAGGGTGCCAGCACCATGGGAGAAAAGGTCTTCCCCGCCCGGTTTGCCTGGCGTCCTGAGGAATACCCGGAACAGGCCTTGCGGGTGCCTTCACTGCTGGATGTCATTGAGTATGGATATCATGAGCAGTTTACCCATTATCACGCAGCGACCCCCGGCCCCATGGGGCTTGCCGCCTTGTTCGCAGCCCGGCGCGTTTTTAACAGGCCCTTTTTCGTCACCCATCATACCGAATTTGCCCAGTACTGTGGGATGTATACCGATGATCCACGCATTGAGGAGGTTGTCTGGGAGGGATTGCGGCTGTTTTATAATCAGGCGGATATTGTCTTCGCCCTCTCCTGTGACTCCCGGAACATCCTTATTCACCATGGCATCGCTCCTGACAAGATCAGAATCATGAAACGGGGGATCGACACCGGGCGTTTTTGTCCGCAGGAGTGCCGAAAACAACGGGGAAAAAAATTTGACGGCTTTACCCTGACCACTTCCTGCCGACTGTCAAAGGATAAAGGGCTGGAATATCTCCTGCCCGCCGTCAAGTCCCTGCTCGCCAATCACCGCAACCTGCGCTGGCGATTTATCGGGGATGGGCCGTATCGCGGTGAGCTTGAAGAGGAGCTGGCGGGCTACGCGGTGGAGTTTACCGGATTTTTGGAGGGACCAGTCTACGTTGATGCCATCCGTCGAAGTGATCTTTTTGTTTTTCCTTCCATCAGCGATACCTTTGGCCAGACCCCCCTGGAGGCCCAGGCTTGCGGTGTACCGGTGCTGGTAACGGATCGGGGCGGCCCCAAGGATAATATGGTGGATGGAGAAACCGGCCTGGTGGTGGAGGGAAAAAGCGCGGCAGCCCTGGTGGAAGGGGTGGAAATGCTTCTGGATAAATCACTGCTGAAGATGATGGGCCAGAATGCCGGAAGATTTGCCGCAAACAGAGGGTTTGCCCAGGCCTTTCAGGAACTCTACGCCCATTATTCTTCCTGTTCCGGTCTCTAGGGGCTGTTTTTCACCCCTCAGAAGGGGATCAGCCTGGCGGCCAGTGCATCTGGCGGCCACCGAGGACGTGGAGATGGAGATGAAAAACGGTCTGGCCGCCGTCGTCGCCATTGTTGAAAACCAGACGGTAGCCATTGACAACACCGAGCTCCGCGGCAATCCTGGCGCCGACCCGGAGCATCTTGCCGATCAGCTGTTCATCTTCCGCCTCAATAAAGGCCGGGCCCACGATATGTTTTTTGGGAATAACCAGAAAATGGACGGGCGCCTGGGGGGAGATGTCACGAAAGGCGATAACCTCGTCGTCTTCATAGAGTTTGTCCGCCGGGATCTGGCCGGCAACAATCTTACAGAACAGACAGTCTTGGTTCATTTTTTCTCTTCCATGGAAAGGGGAGTCTCGGCCCGCAGAAATTACGCGGATTCCCTGGGGCCGAAGGAGTCTTCAAAGAGTCTGGCGATGGCCTCGCTGCCGGCATCACTGAGATACCGGGTGCCGGAGCCGACAAAGGTGTTGTACTCAATGCGCGGGCTGTCTGCCTGCCACTGGTTGTCGATCCAGCTGAACCACTGTTTCAGGGGCTGGTCAAAGACGTGGAGGGGACGGTTGAACAGCTTGGCCAGCTCCACGGCCCAGCCGGTGCCGCCTTTCACCGAATTATCTTCCAGGATGGTGCCGATGACAAAGACCTGGTGGCCGTTGTTGACCATGTGAAAGATGGTTTGCAGCACCTTTCTGATCTTGGTGGTCTCGTAGTAGGTGCGGTTCAGCATCTTGGAGGCCAGTTCCATGCTGATATCGCCACGCTCCAGTTCCTGCTGGGTGAGAAAGATGGCGTTTTTTTCGCGGTGCAGTTTGTGCCCCTCAAAGGTGTAGATCGCCTCGGTTACGCCCCATTTTTCCGCCATTTCACCAAAGGTTGCCTCGGCTCCCTTCAGGCCGCCACTGCAAAGGGTACAGGATTTCTGATCCATCTCTATGCTCCTCGTTGATAAAAGTATCAATAAAATGAGTAACTCTCCGCGCCCCATCTGCTTCGTCATCGGCCTGGCTCATGGACAATCCAGTACACTTCGCGGGCCTCTTTCTCGCATATGGGGCACTCCAGAAGAGTTCCAATACGTGTTGGAATGTCCTTTTCCGGCAAGAACCTGGATAGTTATAAAAATAAGGTGATTGTCGGAAAATTCATCAAAACTGAAAAAATGACCAACATGGATTCTATACCATACTTCTCTTCAAAGGCAAGGTTCGCGCGAGGTCTGCCTGATTTTTTCTTTGCCCTCACCCTTGTCGGGAGGGAGGAGAATTATGATTTCATCCCGCGTAAAAAGACGCGGTGCGGAGCCGGATATCCCTCCACCGTCCGGGTTGGATCCTGGGGGTCAAGGAAGTCACGGTAGGATTCAAAGGTCATCCATGGGGTTGCCCGCTGCTCTTCGGAGCTCATCGGGTGGTGGCAGAAGAGCTCAACCTGGGTGAAGCCCGCCTTTTCCATCCACAGACGCAGACAGTGCCCGGTGGGAACAAAGTAGGTGCCCGGGACCTTGGCATAGGTCTTGTCGGGAAAGAGCGCCATGGGCTCGTCCCCGGGGATGGCCTGGGATTCGAGGATCAGGGTGCCGCCGGGACGCAGGGCCTGATGGCAGTCGCGCAGCACATCAATGGGAGAGGCGCGATGGTAGATGATCCCCATGAGGAAGAGAACATCAAAGCAGTCAGGGAAAAGGGGCAGATGCTCGACACCGAGCAGGTCATGGTGCAGGGCCGACTGGCCGGCCATGGAGTTCAGGGCCTTGAAACAGTAATAGTGCTGCATGGAAGGTTCCAGGCCAAGGACCAGGCGGGGCCGGTACGGGCCCATGCGGAACATGTAGTAGCCGTTGTTGCAGCCGATGTCGGCGATGACCTTGTCGTGCAGGTCCGGCAGCATGGGCAGCAGGCGCTGCCATTTGCGTTCGCTGCGCCATTCGGCGTCGATGTCGATGCCAAAGACCGAGAACGGGCCCTTGCGCCAGGGCATAAAGGCGGTCAAGGCCTGGCGGATCTGCGCCTGCTGGTCAGCACTCACCTCATCGGGGTGGCCGATGATCACGGTGTCGCCGCTGCAGTCGACGGTTTTGGCCACATATGGGGCGAGGATTTCACAGGGCCTGCGATAGCGCAGAAAGCCTTTTTTCGGCTGATTGACCCATTGCTGCCGTTCCCCGTGCATGGCAATGATTTCTTGGCGGCGGGCGGTGGCGGGCAGCAGGGCGAGATACCCGGGAATGGATGGCTGCGGCTTCACGAAGGGGCTTACTCCGGCTTGATGGCAAGAAAAGAGGTGAAATTAAACCACTGAAAAAATGGCTCCACGCTGGTAAAACCGGCACTGAGCAGGAGCTCACGGTTTTCCTCCATGGAAAAGGGAATCAGGACGTTCTCCAGGGCCTCCCGTTTACGGGCGATCTCCAGTTCCGAATAGCCGCGCTCGAGCTTGAACTGATGGTAGATGTCAATATATTTGCGGTTGAGCAGGGGGTCGTGCGAGATCATTTTTTCGCTCAGGATCACCACCCCTCCTGGTCTCAGATTCTGGAAGAGTCGGCGGATAAACTCCTTGCGCCGGAGCGGCCGGATAAACTGGAGGGTGTAGTTGAGGAGAAAGGCGCCGGTCCCGGCCTCCTCGGTTTCGGTGATGTCCCCGGCCAGGAAGGAGACTCGGTCCTGTTTGGAGAACATCTCTGCCTTGAGCCGGGCCTTGTCCAGCATGGCCGGCGAGTTGTCGATGCCGATGAAATGCAGCTCCTTGTGGGGCAGGAGGCGGGCCAGCTGGAGCAGGGTGGTGCCGGTGGAACAGCCCAGATCAATGACGGTATCGTCTGGGCCGAGAAAGATGTCCAGAAGACGCGCCGTTCCCTTGATGACCTCCTGATAAAAAGGCACCGAGCGGTCCAGCATATCATCGAAGACCTGGGCCACCCGTTCACTGAAGACAAAGTCTTCCTGAACCTGGCCGATGTCGAAAAGGGTATCTCTGGGGGGTGGCTGGACCATGGCGAATAGGCAAGAAATCAAGGCGGAGTGAGGGGTGTGGATTGAACAACGGGAACGTTTGGTTTATATACTCTCTAAAAATAAATTTTACCATTCTTCACTGCCATTGGACGGACATTTCACCGACAATCCTTTCGTTTTTCACAGGAACCCATGAAAAAGTACATCATAGGAATAGACACGGGCGGCACCTACACCGACGCGGTGCTCATCGACGCCCACAGCGGCGCGGTCATGGCCACGGCCAAAGAACCCACCACCCATAATCATCTGGCGACGGGAACCGGCAAGGTGCTGGCCACCCTGCTGGCTGCCTCCGGGATCAGTGCCGCTGATATCGGGCAGCTGGCCGTCTCCACCACCCTGGCCACCAACGCGGTGGTGGAGAAGAAGGGAGCCCGGGTGGGACTCTTTGTCATCGGCTATGTCAAACATTTTCCCCTGCCGGTGCTGGCCGTGGTTTTTATCAAGGGCGGACATACCCTTCAGGGCGTCGAGGAAGAGCCCCTGGATCTGGAGAATCTGGTGGATACGGTGCGCGGCCTGACCGGAGAGGTGGACGCCTACGCGGTGTGCGGCGCCATGTCCATGGCCAATCCCACCCATGAACTGGTGGCGGAAAAGGCCATTGCCATGCTCGACCCCAAGCCGGTTTTCTGCTCGCATCGGATCAGTCAGCAGGCCGGGATGCGGGAACGGGCGGCCACTGCCGCCCTGCACGCCAAGCTCATGCCCCTGATGGAGGACTATATTGCCGGTGTTCAGTCGGCAATGGTCATGCAGGGTCTGTCCTGTTCGGTGGTCATTTTAGGCGGCAACGGCCAGACCGTGACCGTTGATCAGGCGGTGCAGCGGGCGGGAATGACGGTGGCCAGCGGGCCGGCCTGCACCGCCCATTTCGGGGCCCTGCAAACCAGTGGCGATGCCCTGGTCATTGATGTGGGCGGCACCACCACCGATATTGCCATTATTGAAAACGGCCGTCCGGTTATGGCGGCGGACGGCTGTCAGATTGGCGAGTGGCAGACCCACGTCGAGGCCATTGATATGTTCACCGGCGGCATTGGCGGCGACAGCCTTGTGCTCCTCGATGAACGGGAAGGCGTTCTGCGCCTGGGGCCGGGTCGGGTCGTGCCATTGTGCATGGCCCAGGGTCTGCCGCCGGCGTCCACCTGGCTGGGAGCGGGTGGCCATGGCCGCTGCATTGGCCGGGTGGCCGATGGCGAAGGCCATGGGGCCGGGGCTGAAGAATCCGGTGATCCGGTGCTCCAGTTCCTGAATCAGCAGGGACCTTCAACACCAGCCGCCATCGCCGCCGCCACCGGAATGTCGCTGGTTCCCCTGGAAAAACACCTGGATGGCCTGGCCCGGATGCAGTTGATCTTTGAGGCCGGTTTCACCCCCACCGATGCCTTGCACGTCTTGGGCCGTATTGCCCTTGGCCGCCCGGAGGCGGCACAGGAGGGCGCTGCCATCCTCGCCGCGATTCAGGGGGTTGATTCTGAGCAGTTCTGCCACGCGGTCTGCCTTGGCGTCGAAAAGCAGATTGAAGATCTGATCATCGATTATATCATCCATCGCTACTGGGGAACCTCGCTGACCTCGTTTATTACCAGCCGCGACCGTCATCCCGTTCTTGGGGTGGCGTTTTCCCTGAAGATTCCCCTTATCGGTATCGGCGCCGCGGCACCCTGTTTCCTGCCGGGGGTGGCCGCAAGGCTGGGTACCACGGTGAGTTTTCCGGTGAATGGCGAGGTCGGAAACGCCATCGGCGCCGCCTTGCTGGGCAGGGCCGCCAATGTTCTGGCCAGGATCAGACCTGAGGCTCCCTGATCCCTCGAGAAAAAAACTGCCAACAAAAAACCCCGGCCTCGAGATTCAAGGCCGGGGGTTTTTGTTGGCAGAGGAGGATGTTCAGAGTTCTTTGAGGGCGGGACGATGCTGTTTCGTCCCCTTGCTGATGAAACGCTCAAAGGCGGGGAAGGCGCACTTTTTCTCGTGTGCATGCAGACCAGTACCGCCATCGGGCCCTTGCCCGCCTCGACGGTGGCAAGGTGTCTGCGTTTGAGTCTTAATTCCCGGTGATCGCGCCCACAAGACCCTTGACGAGTCCAACCAGTCCGCCGTCCATCAGTCCGCCGATCAGGCAGGCACCTCCCCAGAGGCCAATCAGGGCGGCCATGATCATGCCCACTGCCAGGGCGAATTGAGAGGTCTCGTAACTGGCGTTGATCTCCGTTCCTTTGTCGACTCGTGTGCTTGTCGTTTTCATGGTATCCCCCTTTTCCAGATAGTATCAATGGGTGGCGCATCGAATGCTGACCTTTGCCCTTATCTTTGCACGTTGAGTGCCATCTCCGATTTTTTCCAATCAGACACCGATCTTCAAAGATAACGCATTCATTTTGCTTGATAATATTTATAGTTCCGATTTTCGTGCGCAGTCTTGCGGATGCAGCAGAAATGGTGTGGGGAGGGAAAAGAAGAGCACAACTGTGGTATTTGGAAAAAGAATATGTGGCAGGGATTCAACGAAAGTGTGGTTGTGTTCCGCGTCGCCTGTGTTCTCCAATCTCCAACGGGGAGTGGGACGGAAAGGGGAAGGACGACAGAGGGACGGGGAAACGGCAAGGCCCCTGAGAGATCAGGGGCCTTGCCGTTTCCAGGCGATGGCGCTGTGGCTACTTCTCCCCTTTCCATTCATAGACGATGGGGAGCCGGTACACGATAAAACGATAGGTGATGAAATAGAGGGCGTACAGGGTGAGTGTGATCCAGACCTCTTTCCAGTGTGGAATCTCCTGATAGAGCTGCCAGTTAAAGGCGATCATGGAGGTGTTGAGACGATTCCAGATGATTCCCACCACACTGATAAAGGCGGCGGCGCGGGCCAGAGCCGGGGCATTGTTGCGGATTGCGGCGGCAAACATGAACATCGGCAGGACCACGCCCACGGCCAGTTCGAGCATGAAATAGGCGCCCCAGCCGGTGAGCAGATACTCCCATTCCTGATCGTGGGCCACGGCCACGAGCTTGATGACCAGATAGGTGATCATCGCCAGGGAGCAGCCTTTGCCGAGTTTCAGGGTGATGTCGTCCAGTGATTTCTTAAAGGTCTCGTCACAGCGCCAGCCGGCAAAATTGCGGATCAGGGTGGAGGAGACGATGACCATGGAGAGGCCGGCGAAGATGGAAGAGCAGAAAAAATGGATCCACTGGAAGTTGACCGAGATCCAGAGGGGATGAATCTTGGCCGGGGCGTAGGCGAAAAGGGCCCCCAGCGCGCCCTGATGGAGGGTGGAAAGGATGATCCCGGCGATGGTCAGCCCCAGCACCATCCTGCGGATGACCCGTTTTCCCTTGAGCCAGCCGATCCATTCGAAATAGGCGGGCAGGACTTCCGCGATCTGCACCGAAAGATAGGTGGCCACATGCCAGGCCACCAGGAACAGGACGGCCGCCGGGCCCAGGGAGACAAACATGGGGTACGGCAGACGCCAGGGCATTCCCAGGTCAATTTCCAGATAGACCACGGCAAAAAAATACCCGAGCAGACCATTGAGCAGGGCGAGGCGCTCGATGGGATGCAAATCCTTGCGCCCAAAGAGCTCCACGCTGGTGCCGAGCATAAAGCCGGAGGCGGACAGGGGAACCATGCCAAAGAGCCCGAATCCCAGGAAGAGCCCCCAGGGGTAGTCATTGGAGGCATGGGTGACGGCGCTCAGCCCGAAGATATAGCGCTGCAGGAGCAGGGGAAGGCCGACGGCAAGGATACCGATCATCAACCAGTTGACCGGATTGCGGATAAATTGTTTGAAATAGTCCGGCCGGGAGAGTCCCAGCCAGAGTTTTTCTTTCAGGGTCCAGAGGGTGCCGTCCGCCTTGATATGGTCGACAATGGGGAGATCAGGTCGTTTTTCGGAAAATATGCGCATTTCTATTCCTCCTCGTGCTCATCTTCAGTTTTACCCTTCAGCCAGTCCTTCCGCGTTGCCAGGAGATGGAATCCGGCAAAGAGGGCGGGCCAGATGGTCAGCACCATGGGGACGATGCCGAGGAAGTCCTTGACCAGATTGAGAATCGGTTCCTTGGGGACATGGGTGTCAAAGCCCACCTTGTCAAAGGGGACGCTGGACAGATACATCCAGGCGGTGCCGCCCACCTCGTGTTCTCCGTAGATATGCTCTTCATATTTCCCCGGGGTTTCCCGGATCCGCTGCTGTCCGATCTTGATCAGTTCGCTGCGTCTGCCGAAGGTCAGGGCCTCCTGCGGGCAGGCCTCGACGCAGGCCGGGGGCTTGCCGTCTTTGAGGCGGGTATCGTAACAGAAGACGCACTTCATGATGCGCGGATTAAAGGCGCTGGAGTATTTGAAGGTTGGGATATAAAAGGGACAGGCGATCATGCAGGTCCGACAGCCCACACAGACCTTGGCGTTATAGATCACGGCGCCCTCGGGGGTCTTGGTGTAGGCGTTGACAAAGCAGGAGGTCAGGCAGGCCGGCTCCTGACAGTGGTTGCACTGAATTTTCCGGAACAGCGGATGATCCTGACCGGGAATATCGTAGCGGTTGACAACGGTGTAGCGGGTTTCGTCGGTGCGCCGTTTCTGGCCATGTTCGATCTCGTCAAACACCGAAAAATCGTTAAAGGGCTTCTCCGGTGGCGGCAGTTTCTGCTCCTGGTTGCAGGCTGCCTCACAGCTCCGACATCCGACACAGCGGGTCAGATCGACGAGGACGCCCATGCCTTGCGGATAACCTTCAAAGTCTGCCGCCTGGCTCTTTTTTTCCTTGAGCAGGGTTGCAGCCACGGTTCCGGCAAGCCCGCCCTTGATGAAATTTCTGCGGCTTAAGGGTGATTTCATTGTGGATACCTCTTTTATGAGAAACGATCTGGATGGAAAAAGATCCTTAATGTCCACTGCGTCCTCCCGCCGGAGTTGGGGCCGGGGCATGCTTACCGGTGTGAAACATCCGCTCCCCGGCTTCCGTCATGCCATGGCAATCCTCACAGCCGGTGGGGCCGCCCATTTTCTCGTGGCACCCCACGCAGTTGAGGTGGTAGGCTCCTTTCAACCCGGGCTTATCGATGTGATAGAGCAGGGGATTACTCAGTCTGCTCAAGTCTTCCCTGCTGAAACGATCCCTGCTGTGGCAGTCCCGGCAGGAAACGATGTCGGCTTCTCCACTGTTGGCGTGGCAGCGGATACAGTTGGGATCGGTGACCTTGTCACCCGTGGTATGATGATGACACTGTCCGCAGCTCGCGATGTCGGTGTGCATGGCATGATCAAAGTGCACCCCGCTGTAGAGTTTGGCGAGGCTGTCAATTTCCACTGTTTCCGGCGCGTCCGCCGCATCCATGGCCCTGCCTGGTCCCACCCACAGCAGGACTCCACCCAGGGCCAGGGCCAGGGCGGTGTGCACTATTTTTTTCCGTGTCAGCAACTCTGTTCGCATACCCCTTTCCTCCTTTCAAATAAGCTGAATCCCAAAAGTTATACGCCGGCGTTCAGGCTTGGGTCGTCTCTTCAGGACTTGATTTCAGTGAATCCTCAATCTTTTTATCACTCAGGTAACAGTGATAGACGATGGACATCTCCTCCGCGTCAATGGTCTCATTGATCAGCAGGGCTTCCGCCAGGGTATGGAGAAATTTGTTGTTGTCCGTCAACAGTTGTCGTGTCTCCGCGTGGCAGGCCTCGATGGTTTTTTTGATCTCCCGGTCAATCCTCTGCGCGGTCTGTTCACTGTAGGGTTTCATGATCGAACTGCCGCCCAGAAATTCGCCCTGATCGTGCATATGGGCCACCGGGCCGATGGTGGAATTCATTCCCCATTCACAGATCAGGCGGGTGGCAATCTCGGTGGCCGAGAGAATATCATTGCTGGCACCGGTGGTCAGACGACCAAAGATCAGCTCTTCAGCCACCCGGCCGCCCATAAGAATCTTGATCCGGTTGAGAATATACTCCTTGGAGTAGGTGTAGCGGTCATCCAGGGGCATCTGCTGGGTGAGGCCGAGGGCGCGCCCTCGGGGAATAATGGTGATCTTGTGCACCGGATCCGTCTCCGGCAGCAGAGTGGCGACGATGGCGTGGCCGGCCTCGTGATAGGCGGTGACGCGCCGGTCTTTCTCGCTGATCACCGCATTCTTGCGGGCAAGGCCCATGACGATCTTGTCCTTGGCCTCTTCAAAATCCGCGAGGGTCACCGCCTGCTTGCCGTGCTTGGCGGCGCTGAGGGCGGCTTCGTTGACCAGATTGGCAATTTCCGCGCCGCTGAAACCGGGGATGCTTTTGGCGATTGCGGAAAGATTGATGCCGATGGTCATGACGATCTTTTTACTGTGCACCTCCAGGATTTTCAGCCTTCCCTTGGCATCGGGCAGGGCAATGGTGACCTGACGGTCAAAACGTCCGGGCCGGAGGAGGGCGGGATCAAGCATATCGGGTCGGTTCGTGGCCGCGACCAGGATGACGGTCTCGTCCGAAGAAAATCCATCCATCTCCACCAGCAGGGCGTTCAAGGTCTGCTCCCGTTCATCGTTGGAACCGAAGGCGGTGCCGCCACTGCGTTTGCCGCCGATGGCATCAATCTCGTCAATGAAGATAATACAGGGGGCATTTTTTTTGGCCTCGGTGAAGAGTTCACGCACCCGTGAGGCGCCCACGCCCACAAACATCTCGACAAAATCAGAACCACCGATGGAGTAGAAGGGCACCGAGGCCTCACCCGCGATGGCCCTGGCAAGCAGCGTCTTACCGGTGCCGGGAGGACCCTGGAGGAGGATCCCTTTGGGAATGTGACCGCCAAGCTTGCTGAACTTTTCCGGGTGCCGGAGGGATTCGACGATCTCGGTGAGCTCACCTAAGGCCTCCTCGATACCGGCCACATCGGCAAAGGTGATCTTGCTCATGCCGATGGGCAGGAGATGGGAACCCTTTCCTTTACCAAAGCCGGAGCCGCCGGAGCCGGAGCCTTTTCCTGACTGGGATCTGTTAAAGATCAGCCAGCCGCCAAGGATAAGAACAACGGGGATCAAGGACTGGAGGAAGCCGCCAAGGCCGGGCTCCACCGGCTCGGCGGTAATTTCGACGGACTTGCTGAGAAGCAGGGGCATCAGTCCGGTCAGGTCGGGAGCAAAGGCGCTGAAGCTGTGCCCTTTCGTATCTTCTCCCGTAATCTCTCCGCCGCGAAGGTGGACCCTCTGGATGACTCCCTTGTCAAGGTCGGCCAGAAAGGCGGTATAACTGATGGGCGGCGGTGTTGATTCCCGCAGCCAGACGTTATAGCCGAGAATGCCCAGGGCGGTGAGCAGGAGCATCAGCAGGCCGGTCTGGATATTACTCATGGGATCCTCCTTTCCGGCGGGTTGGACACCAGCTCACGGTAGGGTTTGGGTTTATTGGCAAGCACTCCCTGCAGCAGAAGGTTGAAGACTGCCTCCTCATCGGCCAGCAGGGCGCTGTTTCTGCGGAAGCAGAATTCATCCAGATAGAGCTGGAGATGCTTGACGGTCACGCCGCCCCGATGGACCTTGTTCAGCCATACTTCAACCTCCTTGATCAACTCATCGGCGCGGGAAAGGTGGTGAGGCGGAGCAGTGGCAAGACAGAGATCGTAGCGGTCCAGTTGTTGGAAAACGGGCAGGTCGGGGGCAAGAAGTGAGCTGCCGGGCTCAACCGCGCTCCGCAGAAAGGCGGTGATGGTCTCGATGGTCAGGTTGTCGATGGCACTCATTCTGATTCTTCCGGGAATGCCGGCCGACTGAATCGTCTCGACAGCGGCGATGACCAGGGCCTGCCGGGGTTTTTCCCAGGCGGGCAGAACAGGCGCGCATCCCAGCTCCACCAGACCCCGACAGGGTGCGGTATCGGCAGCAGCCATGGCCATGCGTAATTTCTGCAACCAGGTCCAGGCCGTCTGATAACTGGTGAGGTGAAGGAATCGTTGCAGATTTTTAGCGCTGGTCTCCCTCTCGGTGGTGCAGAGCCACCAGATCGCCTGGAGCCATTGGCCCAGGTCCTTCTTACTGCCATGGAGAATGGTGCCGGTGGTGATGGAAGAAGGATGGCCGCAATGGGCGCAGACCAGCATCCGCGAGGGTGGAGATGGCGGGTGCTGCCATTGGCAACAGGGACACTTGAAGCCTTGCGGCCAGCGTTTATGAAAAAGAAAAGCCAGGCTCCCTGCTCTATCTTCGCACCAGTATTTTTGCTGATGCGCATCGAGGCGCGCCGTCTGGGTCGGTTGGTCCTGCATTTGGTCACCCGTTTGATCCTCTGACTTATCCACTTTGCCTTGAGTTATTGCAGATATGATGCCAGATGGGGATGGTGAAACTGCTCGGTGCGGGTAACTAAATGATATAAAGACGAATTTATTGTTCTTCCGGAACTGGAATGGAGGTGGAGCAGGAAACTACGGGCATGAACAGAGGATTCAGATTGCCACACATCCGTCGTTTTACCACACTTATGTGGCAACAGATGACGACACAAGTGTGGCACTCTGGGGATCTCCCCACGGAGGGCGGGAGGGGCAAGTCAGGACCGGCGCAATGGATGGGGACGATCTTTTTCGCTCACCCCGATCAAAGGCAGCGGTGCCATTCGCGGATTCTTTTGCTGCCAAAAGAGAAGAAAAGAATCCCCCCCGTCACTAAAACTTCAAGCCCTCCAGATCAATCTCCAGTTCCCGCACCTTGCGGTAGAGGGTGGAACGGTCCATACCGAGGAGACGGGCGGCCTTGGCCTTGTTGCCGCCGGCCTTGCTGAGCGCGGTCAGAATCCGTTCGGTGACGGGATTGGCTGGAGAGACAGGGGCGCCGGGGTCGGCAGGGGCACCGGCTGGAGAGGGAGCGGCGGCAATGATCGTCCGGGGCCAGTCCGGCTGACACTGTTCCGGGTGCTGGGCGGTGACCTCCAGGGGCAGATCTTCGGTGGCAATGGTTGTGCCGTGACAGAGGACGCAGGCCCGCTCGATGACATGTTCCAGTTCCCGGATATTTCCCGGCCAGGGGTAGGAGGAGAGGAGCTGTTTGGCCTGATCGGAGATGCCGCTGATGGTCTTGCCGAGTCTGCCGGAGAATTTCTGGAGAAAATGATCGCTCAGAAGGAGCACATCCGCCTGACGTTCGCGCAGCGGCGGCAGGATAATATCAATGACCCGCAGCCGGAAGTAGAGATCTTCCCGAAACCCTCCCTCCTGCACCTTTTTTCTCAGATTCACGTTGGTGGCGCCGATGACCCGCACATCCACCTGGATCGGGGTGTCGCGGCCGACTGGATAAAAGGTCTTTTCCTGGAGAAAGCGGAGCAGACGCAACTGCATCATGGGCGAGATGTCGCCGATCTCGTCCAGAAACAGGGTGCCGCCGTCGGCCTGCAGAATCCGTCCCATCCGGTCCTGGTCGGCGCCGGTGAAAGAACCCTTCTTATGGCCGAAGAGCTCGCTCTCCAGCAGATTCTCGGGGATGGCGGTACAGTCAACCTTGACCAGGGGGCGGTTGCGGCGGTGGCTCTCCAGATGCAGGGCCTCCGTGACCAGCTCCTTGCCGGTGCCGGATTCGCCGGTGACCAGCACCGTGGTGTCCACCCGCCCCACATTTTCAATCATCGTGTAAACGGTCTGCATGGCATCACTGGCGCCGATGATCCGGTGCAGGGCGGAGCGCCTTCCCGCCTGCTGGGGGATCTTGCTGGTCATGTCGCGGATGACCATGACAATGCCATGAAATCCGCCTTTTCCGTCCTCCAGGGGGGAGATACAGACCGAGAGAACCTTCTGCCGGTTGTCGGGGGTGGTGCATTCAAGGCGATGTTCGGTGATTTCGATGCCGGTGCGCAGGACTTTTTCCACGTCTTCCCTGATGGTGCACAACTCATCGCTGCCGCAGGATGTGACCAGGTTGGCGCCTTCCGTGATCTGGGGCCGCAGTTCACGGCAGAGAATACGGGCGGCCGGGTTCATCTTGAGGATGGTAAGATCACGGTCGGCAGTGAGGATCGAGTCGGTGACACTGCGGAAGATGGTTTCCAGGGAGCTGCGGTACTGTTCCCGTTCCCGCTCCGCCTTTTTCTTCTCGGTGGTGAGTTTGTACTGTTGCAGGGCCAGCCGCGCGGTTCGGAGCAGGGTTTCCTTTTCCACCGGTTTGGGAATATAGTCAAAGGCGCCCAGGCGCACCGCCTCGGCGGCGGTTTCGACGTTGGGGTAGCCGGTCACCATCACGATGGGGCAATCTATCCCCAGCTCCTTGGCCCGTTTCAGCAGGTCAATGCCGGAGGCGCCTTCGAGAACGATGTCGCTGATAATCAGATCGAAGGGCCGGCTGGTCATGGCCGTGACCGCCTCCTCCAGGGTCGCGGCCATGATGACCGGGGCGTAGCCCTGGCGTTTGAGAAAGATCTGGAAGGTGTGACGCAGGCTTTCTTCATCGTCAACAACGAGAATGGCACTGGTGATCTCTTCTTCGTCAGGCATGGCAGATTCTCTGGTTGGCTGCTTGGCGGGTGAATCCGCCGGGTTCAGGATCCGTGGGATTTCACTGGAAGGTATTCATATCTCTGAATACCACCACGGCTCCGGTCAGTTGCTGGTGCTGGCGGATGGGGGTGCTGGTGTACTCCACCGGGAAGGATTC
>JACDZF010000311.1 GCA_013426795.1 Desulfocapsa sp.
CAGCTGACCAAGACCAAAGAGGCCTTTGTTTATCGCATTGATAGCCTCTTCCTGGGGAAAAAAGAGATTGACCTGGAACTCCTTGATACCCTCGAAGAGATCCTGATCACCGCTGATCTTGGCGTAAGCACCACCGAAGAACTCCTGGACGAAGCCCGGCGCAAACTGAAACGAAAGGAACTCGGCGATCCGCAGGCCCTTAAAAAGGTGCTCAAGGAAAAACTCCGCGCCTTTATCATGGAAACCGACCGCCCCGCCGAGCTGGTCATGCCCGACAAGGGCCCTTTTGTGATCATGGTGGTGGGAGTGAATGGTGTGGGCAAAACCACCACCATCGGCAAGATTGCCCATAAATTTACCCAGGCCGGGCAGTCAGTGCTGCTGGTTGCAGCCGACACCTTCCGGGCGGCGGCCGTGGCCCAGCTCAAGATCTGGGGAGAACGCAACAATGTCCGGGTGGTCTCCCAGAACGATGGCGCCGATCCCTCATCGGTGGTCTATGACGCCATGGACATCGCCATCTCAAAAAACTATGATGTGGTCATTGTCGATACCGCCGGACGGCTGCATACCCAGGTCAACCTTATGGAAGAACTGAAGAAAATCAAACGGGTCATTGCCAGGAAGATCCCCGCCGCGCCCCATGAGGTGATGCTGATCCTTGATGCCACCACCGGCCAGAATGCCATTTCCCAGGCCAAGCTCTTCAACGCCACCGTGGACATCACCGGCCTGACCCTGACCAAGCTGGACGGCACAGCCAAAGGCGGGATTGTGGTCAATATCTGCCGGGAACTGAGAATCCCTATCCGTTTCATCGGCATCGGCGAACAGCTGGAGGACCTGCGCGATTTTGATCCGGGCGAGTTTGTCGAGGCGCTTTTCCAGGAGAACGGGAAGCCTTCACCGCCATGACCTAAAATTCGCAACCAGGCAGGCAAAGGAACCATTTCGCCAAGCCCCTGGCAATAACACAGGGAACGCCTTCTGTTGTTCTTTCATCTGCCATAATTTTCATAAAAACCGAATATAACTCAACAGCTCCTTCCACTTCACCGTTCACCGGAAACAAATAACTCCCATGCCACCCTATCAACGACACAATCAGCCCGGCTGCGGCGGCTGTCTGCTTATCCTGATGCTCATCGTCCTGCTCACCGGCGGCGCCCCGGCACTGCTCAACTTTGTCGGTGCCCTGGTCTTTTCGGGGATGGCGGGCGTCCTTCTGTTCATTGCCATCTTCTGGGGTTTTACCTACTGGGTTCAGAAAAGGGTCTCGACCTATGAGGCCTCCCAGAGTGAAAGCCACAACCGTTTCGTCTGGCTGCTGATCCAGGTCCTCATCAATATTGCCAAGATTGATGGCCAGATCACCAGGGACGAGATCTCCACCATCCACCGCTTTTTCCAGTACAACCTCCGCTATTCCCAGGACCAGATGTACTGGGTCAAGGATCTGATCAAGGAGGCCGCAGCTGCCACCCAACCCCTGGAATCGCTGCTCCAGGAGTTCCGCGACACCTTCGCCTACGAGCCCCGCCTGATCCTGTTGGAGCTGGTCTATCAGATCCTCTATACCAAGAGCGTGGTCCCGGAGGCTGAGCTGACCGTGGCCCGCAACATTGCCAACTATTTACAGATTTCGGCCATTGACCAGCGGGCCATTGAGGCCAAATATATGTATCACCGGCAGCAGCAGCGGCCCGGCGCCAGCCCCGGAGATTCCACCGCCCAGTATTACGCGGTGCTGGGCCTGGAGCCGGGTGCATCCATGGAGGCGATCAAGAAGGCCTATCGCGCCCTGAGCATGAAGTACCATCCCGACAAGGTGGTGCATTTGGGCGAAGAGTTCCGCCGCGTTGCCGAAGAAAAGATGAAAGAGATCAATGTTGCCTATGAGTATTTCAAGAAACGGGAACAGTAATTCTCCATTGTCATAGTGTTTCATCGTCGTAACCGGCAGCCCCTTTAACCCCCCTT
>JACDZF010000313.1 GCA_013426795.1 Desulfocapsa sp.
GACAAGAACGGTGACGGCTGGCCCGATCTGTTCGTCAACCATCACCGCGCCCAACCGAGTCTCTACATCAATCAAGCGACCGGCACCTTCGAAGACCGGTGGTACGAGGTCGATTGGTGGCGCAAGGCGTCCTGGGCTGACCAGCATGGCGGCTCCTGGGTGGATTTCGACAATGATGGTGATCAGGACCTGATCGTCTCGGTCGGCTTCGGCACGACCCTCCACTTCCTGGTCAACACCGGCGAGGTCCTCACCAATCAGTCAGCGGCCTACGGCTTCGACGCCTTCAACTGGGGCGGACGCCTGCCGGTGTGGGTCGACTTCACCCATGACGGTGTGCTCGACTGGGGGCTCGCCATCCTACGCAGCCCGCCGGTGCTCTTCGCCCAGGTTCCAGGCGCGGCGCCGGCACAGACCTTCATCCGCCAAAATGCCGTGACCGGCCAGAAATGCGCCGAACTCCAGTATCTCCAGTTAGCCGATCTCAACAACGACGGCGCCCTGGACCTGATCTGCCCCGGACAAGCGACCTTTCCCGACAAGGTCTACGATATGGCAACGACCCCCTTCACCGATATCAGTGCTATCTTGCCGCCGGTCAATCAGGCCGTGGACTCCATCATCGGCGACTTCGACGGTAATCTACAGACCGACGTCCTGATCCTGCGTGGCTTCCAGCGCCCCAGCGGCGGCGAGATCACCGGCGCCAACAGTGACGGCATCGAGGCTAGCATCATTGCCGGCGGCGTCACGGAAAGCGGCTTCTCCTTCGTCAGCGGCGGCGATTTGTCCTTTACCATCTCCTGGAACAACGGCAGTCCGACCAAGGTCTTCATCGGGGCCGCGGGCTACAATGTCGGGGCCCAGCAAAACGGCGTGCTGACCGCCACCCTGTCCGCGGCGGACCCGGACAATGTCGGCATCAAGCCGCATGACCCGGCACTGAACCAGGGGATCTACATCGGCTACGAGCCGGGCACGCAAACCTGGACGGTCTCCGTGTCGCCCGGCGGCAAATGGAATTACGCGTACTTTTTCGTCAATAGCACCCTGCCCATCTCCGACCTCTTGGTCAGCGGACTGCGGGTTGGTGATCGTCCGATGACTCCGGTCTATTATCTCAATCACGACGGCGCCTTCACCAACCAAGCGAATGGCTCGGGCTTGGGCGCCCCGGTCTCTTGCGTGAGTGGTGCGGCCGGTGACTTCGACAACGACATGGACCTCGACCTCTATTTCGTGTGCCGCGGCGCGGTCAGCAACCTGACCGATCGGCTCTATGACAACCGCGGCGACGGCACCTTCCGGCTGGTCGAGAGTTTTGGCGCCGAGGGCCCTACCGGCATCGGCACCGGACTGGGCGAGAACGTCGCCGTGGCCGATTACAATACCGACGGCTTCCTCGACCTCTTCGTCACCAACGGCTTGTCCATGTATCCCGAGGTCAAGTTCATCAATAACGGCGGGCCCGACACTCTGTTCCGCAACCAGGGGAACACGAATCGCTGGGTCGAACTCGATCTGGTCGGCACCACCGCCAATCGCGATGCCGTCGGCGCCAAGGTTTATGCCACCACCGGCGGCATCACCCAGTTGCGCGAACAGAACGGCGGCTACCATCGCTGGGCGCAGCATCATCAACGCATCCACTTCGGTCTGGGCACCAACGACACCGTCGATCTCGAGGTGCACTGGCCCAGCCCCAGCACCCGTGTCGACACCTACACCGTGTCGGCAGGCGCTATCTATCGGCTCACCGAAGGGGGCGCAGTCGAGGTCGTGACCCCATCCGCGGCAGTCCCTCCCTCGCCGTGCCTCGCACCGACCTACGACAAGACCACCGAGACCGGCGTTTTTTTGTGGAAAGACTGCAACGCCGGCACCTGGCACCTGCGGGCCACGCCCGGCGGGCAAACGCTGACCTACCAGGGCGGCGTCTTCGCCGATCAGCCCTTGACCGTGACGGGG
>JACDZF010000314.1 GCA_013426795.1 Desulfocapsa sp.
GTAAGAAAGTCTGGATCATAGTAGAAGCTGCTATTTTCAAGTGGTCCGGAAGCATGGTTTTTTTCTATGAGAACCTGAGTCGAAGCCGTGTAATAAGGCGTTACCGAAAAGGTCCCAATTATAACGGTTACAAAGATGAGCGCAAAAAAAGTGAGGATCATTTTTTTGCGTTTTCTGAGAACACGAATATAGTCACGAAGATGGATTTCCTGCTCCTGAGCATCGGATGGAGCCTTTTGTTGCTTGAAAGCGGTATTTATCATGGCGTGTTGAGTGAGATGAAAAGCGGGTGCGGGAGTAAAAAGAACTGCTTGCTTATTGTTTAAAGGAAACGGAGAAAATCAAGTGAGATGTACTGCCGGTTCACGACGGTTCTAAAAGGGATCTCGACTGTATCGAGGGCAAACTGTTTGATCGAGTCGTTACTAAAAAAAACTTTCGGGTACAACGATAATATCGTCGGTAATGACAGGGGTGCTGAGCTCGACATCTTTCAGAACAGTTTTTTTATTCTCGACCATACGAACGATACTTATCCCGGATTTTGAAGCCTTCCCCGTAAAACCTCCGGCAAGGGTAATGAGTTTGAGAACTGTTGCTCCTTGAGCGCAGGGGTAGCCATTTGGCTTGCTGACCTCCCCTGTTACATAGCAGGTGCCACCTTCCGAAATATAGATGGTATCTCCATCAAAGATGGCAATGTTTTGATGAAGATCGCCACCTTCCACCATAGATTTGAGATTGAGAACAATTACTTCCTGCTTTCCGTTTTTTACTCTTTTGATGGTGGCCGTCTCCCCTGCACCATCCTTTAAGCCTCCAGCCTGGGACATTATCTCAAGAAAGTTGGTTGTGCCTCTGAGCTCAACAAGGCCAGGCTTGTTGACATGACCCAGGACAACAACCTTCTTGCTGCGAAATTCTTCAATAAAAATATTGACCTGAGGGTTTACAATGTATCCACTTGCAAGAAGCTTTGTCAGTTCAGTTGTTATTTCAGATGTGTTCATACCCTGCACTTTCACTTGACCCAAAAGGGGCATGGCAATAAAACCATCATCGGTGACCCGTACCGTGGTCAGGAGATCATTGTGGTTATAGACCGTAATTTTCAGGACATCTCCTGAGCCGACAATATAATCTTCCGCAATCCCTGATATAGGAAACAAAAGGACAATGATAAAAACAAGTGCCCGTGTAGTACGATAAACATCGAATTGGCGAAAATTAACCATCATTTATTACGGATATCGGTGGTATTTGCTTTTGGATTATCCAGGAGCAACTGTGGGACAAGTTAGATTGCTGCGTTTGCTGAGAGAAAAATCGTATTTGTGTCGTAATTGTAAATATCTTCAGATGAGTTTCTGCTCTCGAATTTATAAGCCAACTCAAACATCAGCCAATCACGGAATGCATATTGAACGGCGGGCCTGAAACCATAGAGGTCATCTTTACGAGCATCATAATTAATAAACTGATTGTAATCGGCATGCTCATAGGAAAAATCACACGTCCCATTGATTCGTTCGGAAAACTGCTGTTGATAGCGAAAGACACCACCCAGGATTTCTGTGCTTTCAGCCGTGTAGCTGTCACTTTCGTCAATTTTGCGATGAACCAAAAGAGCTACTTTTGTTTTTTCCCGGACCTGATATTGAAGATCAAGCTCAAGGGCAAGGCCTCTATTGTCTGAATCTTCATCAGTGATTTGATCGACCGAGTTATCCTTAACATCCCGACTTTGAGTTCCTGCCTTGAAATTAAGTGAAGTTTTCTCTGTAGATTTCCAGTTGATACCGCCATAAATGAAATTTTGTGTGTTGTCTCGGATCGTTGAATTGTCATAATTGACATCAACATATTGATATTGCAAGTATAAAGCTGTCTTTACACTATAATTATAAATTCCGTAAATAGATCCAGAGTTATCTTTTCTAT
>JACDZF010000315.1 GCA_013426795.1 Desulfocapsa sp.
GTTCCGTATCCTCCCGGCAAGCCCCTGGAGGAACTGGA
This sequence comes from Desulfocapsa sp., assembly GCA_013426795.1. Lineage (GTDB taxonomy): Bacteria > Desulfobacterota > Desulfobulbia > Desulfobulbales > Desulfocapsaceae > UBA2270. Next base: position 39 of record JACDZF010000315.1, read on the forward strand.
ACGGGAGTATGGTATCACCGGTTCCATCAAGATGGCCTCCAATGAAAATCCATGGGGCCCTTCCCCCCGAGCCATCGAGGCCATCCATGAGTCCCTGGCCGGTCTGCATCGATATCCCGACGGAAGCTGCTACCGTCTGACCCATGCCCTGGCCGGTAAGCTGGGATTTGCAGCCGACGAGATCGTGCTGGGCAACGGCTCCAACGAGATCATTGAGATGCTGGTCAAGGCCTATGTCCAGAACGGTGACGAGGTCATCACCAGCCATCCATCGTTTTTGATGTATCAGAAGATCGTGCAGGTTCGGGGCGGGGTCAATATGGTCATTCCGTTGACCAGGATGCAGCATGACCTGGCCGCCATTCTGGCATGTATCACCGATAAAACCCGCCTTATTTTCCTCGATAATCCCAATAATCCCACCGGCAGTCCGATCAAGCCGGTGGATCTGTATGGTTTTCTGAGCAAGGTGCCGGAATCGGTGCTGGTGGTCCTCGATGAGGCCTATGTGGATTTCATGGATCCCGAACTGCAGGTGGACAGCTTTTCCCTGATTCGAAACAGCCAGGGCCGATGCGGGGTGGTGGCCCTGCGGACCTTTTCCAAGGCCTACGGCCTGGCCGGGCTGCGCGTCGGGTATGGACTGATGCCGGCTCAGGTGGCGGAGAATCTGCACCGGGTTCGACAACCCTTCAACGTCAACCAGCTGGCCCAGGTGGGTGCCCTGGCCGCCCTGGAGGATGAGGAATTCTATCAGCAAACCCTGCGCCGTACCCGGGAGGGATTGATTTTTTTGCAGCAGGAAATAACCGGGCTGGGGTGTAAGTGCTATCCGTCCCAGACCAATTTTTTTCTGGTGGATGTGCTGGGCGATGCCGCTGCCTTCTATGAGGCGATGCTCCATCAAGGGGTTATTATCCGCTCCATGAAACCCTATGGATACCATGAAATGGTGCGAATAACAGTTGGCAATGATGCGGAAAATAATCGATTGCTGGGCGCCCTTGACCATTGCCTGCGTGAGCTTTCCTATGTCTGAAAAACAGGAGATCGTCACCATTGACGGGCCATCCGGTGTGGGTAAATCCACCCTGAGCAGACGGGTGGCGGCGGTTTTGGGATACACCTATCTGGATACCGGCGCCATGTACCGGGCCGTGGCCCTTTTTTTTAAACGACGGCAGATAGACCTTGAGGATGATCAAGCCGTCCGGTCTGCCCTCTCGGCTCTGAATATTCGGTTGTTTCCGCCCGCAAAGGAGGATGGCGATGTGGGAGTGCTGGTGAATGGTGAGGATGTCAGCCATGCCGTTCGTACCCCGGAGCTTGGGATGCTCGCCTCCCGGGTGTCCGCGATTCCGGCGGTGCGCGCCCGGTTGACTGCCATGCAGCAGGCCATAGGTCGGTGTGGAAAGATCGTTGCCGAGGGCAGAGATACCGGAACCGTGGTTTTCCCCGCTGCTGCCTGGAAATTTTATCTGGATGCCGATCCCCGGGAGCGGGCGCGAAGACGAGAGGCGCAGTTGCGTGCCGCCGGGCAGGAAGTTGACGCCGAAGAGTTACTCCGGCAGACCCTGAAACGTGATCGTGATGACCAGGAGCGAACCCTGGCCCCCCTGAAAAAAGCATCGGATGCCACCAGCATTGATACCACCTGCCTTGATATTGAGGCGGTGTGCGCGACGATATTAGAGAGGATTCAGGGCTGACAGGAAAAATCGGTGCCGGGCAATGGGGGGTCGGCACCCAGAGCGACTTTTGGGAGTGGAATAAGAAATGGGGGCAACAGTGCGATTCGCATTGCTGCCCCCATTTCTTATGACTCAAGTTTCGGAGTTGACGACGACACAATCAAAAAACACGACAACTGACTAAAATAATTGCATATTAACGTGAAAAG
>JACDZF010000316.1 GCA_013426795.1 Desulfocapsa sp.
ATTCTGCCTGCTGGGATAATGAGAAAAAACGTGAAAGTCCGACAGACTCCTAGAATTTTCTGCCGCATACGCAGTTATCTCTCGACCTGCAGAAAACAAGGCGTTACTGCATCCGATGCCTTGCGACTGCTCTTCCAGGGAAAGTGGCCAGCATTCATGGTAAGTACTGCATCAACTTTGGATGCTGAATAGTTACTCATGATCAAACAATGACATGAAACCTGTCGTTCACTCCTCTCTTCATTAAATCGTAGCACCAGGAAATACAGAAGGCAAATATTTCTCCCCAGCCTGGTTCAAGATCCCGTTGGCAATACAAAAGGCAGAGTCAAGGAAATGGCTCTGCCTTGATCCGGCTGTGCTGAAAATACCTTCAGCCGTTTTCCTTCCCGCGGGCGCCGAAGAGTCGTGCTAAGGCGTCACCCCTAAGGAGCATGGCGTTGCGAGCCCGTTTCGGCAGCGCATCCATTGGGACTTGGGCTTTCGTAGCAGCGCCCGCAGACCACCAAACACAAAGTAGATCGTCACCGTATTCACGAAATAAAAAACCCATTGCATACTGTCAATGTGGCTGCTCAGCCATGAGTCCACGCCTGGAAAAATGACCCAGGGAAAGAAGAACGGCAAGGGAAGAATACCGCCTTCTCCCGAATCGGCGGCATTGGTTTTCGCGGAATAGATGAGCAGAGATTTGACCAGCAATAGTCCCCTCGCGTAGGCGGCGGAACAAATAAAACCGGTTTGAGATATTTTCATTCCACGTACCCAACGTAAAGTTGAAGGGTACCGGGCTTGTGCGTCATCCCCGCCCGAACCCACGGTTAGGCGCATTGTCACACCCGGTTTTCGGCCCCGGAACGCAGTGTCTCGCTGATCCCACGGCGGTATGGTGTCGCTTTCAAGCCGAGTGCGGACTCAATCCTGCTGCTGTCGAAGCGGTAGTCATGGACAAACTGATACATCATTTCTTCGTTTTCACGCAGCACTGGCATGAAAATCCCCATAAGCTTCAACATCCAGCGTGGTGCCAATTGCAGCTTGTAGGGCTGCCCGGCCAACTCACATGCCAGCCGGACAAAGTCCGCCCCCGTGAGCGGCTCCCTGGTGGTTGGCAAGTGCCAGGTCTTACCGTATGCCTCCGACGATCTACCCAACACAGCCACCGCATGGCCGACGTCCGGCGTAAAGGTGAAGGTGTGCACGGTATCGGGATTGCCAATCCACTGCGGCGTTTTCAAAGCCTTGAGGCGCTGGAACACCGTCGCATATGCCAGGCTGTTCACGGCGCCGGGGCCGTAGAAATCGGCGGCGCGGACAATCATTGCCTGCACATTGCCCTGCTCCATCTCGTCCAGCAGCATGGTCGCAATCCTTGCCCTGACCTCGCCCTTCCTGCTGATCGGATTGAATGGCGTATCCTCTGTCATCAGGCCATCCACACGGCCATAGACATAGACGTTGTCGAAGAACACCAGTCGGGCATCATGCTCCTTGCAGGCATCAATCACATTGCGCATGACGCGGGGCCATTGCTCTTGCCAGACGGCGGCGTCATACTTCAGGCCGGCCACCAAATACGCAACTTCACTCCCTGCCACCGCCTTGGCGGTGGCTTGAGCATCCAGAAGATCGGCCACCACAGTCTCATCGGTGGGATGTACCTTCCGGGGGCTACGCCCCACCTGCCGGATCTTTAAAGACGATGAAGCAAGTCCTCTGGATAATTCTTGCGCAATTACCCCGTTTGCACCAAGTATCGTATGCATAGCTCTCTCTCTGAAATGGAATTGTGAGGCCGCCCAACGGTGGGCGCCCCGTCAAGGGTGATACATCTTCTTGCTACGGTGACTCCGGCGGACGGCTGGAGTTAGGGACGTTGACATAATTCTACTTTGTCACATTACCCATCACTCTGCCGTTTATATGCAGAGTCAAT
>JACDZF010000039.1 GCA_013426795.1 Desulfocapsa sp.
CGCTGCCAATTTATATCCTGGCAAGACGACAGAAACGAAATCGAAAGTCAAATCGCTTTTAGCCGGCGGGGGCTGGTTCATTGTCCTCCACCATTGAGACGGACGATAGTGGTGAGCCGGAGCATAGTTTTTTCCGATTTGATATTCAGGGGAATTCTCTTTACAGTGCCTGGGCAGGTGTTTGGGAGCTTTCTGGGCGAAAGGCCAAGGAGGGGTCCCGGAGGGCGCTGAAGGTCTGATTGTTCAGTCGAGATGAATGACAGAATGAAGGAAAAACGAACCCCCGATAAACGGGATACGTGCCTTATCAGAAAAATTTCCTTGAAAAAATAAGAAATTTTTCTGGAAGTCACTCAATCAAGGAGATGCGATGCGATCACGAATACTGATGCTGCTGGGCGCGGCGGTTTTTTCCATGATGTTTTTCACCAGCGCCATGGCCGGCGATCTGGACAGCTTTAAGGGAGAAAAGGGTGAGATCAAGATTGCCGGTGGAACGGCCCATATTCCGGTGATGAAAGAGGCGGCACGCCGGATCATGACCCTGAGCCCGGATATTCAGATCAGTATTGCCGGTGGCGGCTCCGGGGTGGGGATCAAGCAGGTGGGAGAAGGTCTGGTGGATATCGGTAACAGCGGCAAAAAACCCAGTGACGATGAGATTTCAAGATACGGTTTACATCTCTTTCAATGGGCCATTGACGGCGTTGCCGTTATCGTCAATCCCGCCAACAAGGTGCGTTCCCTGACCCAGCAGCAGGTCGTGGATATTTATGCGGGGAAGATCAGTAACTGGAAGGATGTGGGCGGGGTGGACAAGCAGATCAACCTCTATACTCGCGATGAGGCCAGTGGGACCAGGGAGGTTTTCTGGAATCAGGCTTTGAAAAAAGGGGAGATTGCCGCCCATGCCAACTTCAGTGTCTCCAACGGTGCCATGAAGGCCGCCATTTCCCAGGATCCCTTTGCCATCGGCTATGTTTCGGTGGGGCATATTGACGAGAGTGTGGGCGCGGTTGCCTTTGACGGCGTGATTCCCTCCCGGGAAACAGTGAAAGAAGGAAAATATTCCATCGCCCGGGGGCTTTACAGCTGCACGAAAGGAGCGCCTACCGGTCTGACGAAAAAGTTTCTCGAGTATCTCTTTACTGATGAAGGGCAGCAGATCGTGGTCGAGCAGGGATTTATCACCGTGAAATGACCGCCGGTTCTGAACGGGTGGTGGAGAGGCTGTTCTTTGCGGCGGCCTTTGTCAGCGCCTTTGTCACAGTCTTTATCTTCGGGTTTCTGGTCTATTACGGCCTCCCTCTGTTTTCGGGAGGCCGTTTTTTTGAGATTCTTTCCAGCCCCTGGGCCCCACACCAAGGCTCGTTCGGCATTTATCCCATGATTGTCGGCACCCTTGCCATCTCCATGCTGGCCATGCTGTTCGCCTTTCCCCTCAGCATGGGCTGCGCCATTCTCATCAGCGTTGTCAGCAGAGGCTGGCTGAGTATAGGAATCCGCAAGTTCGTGGAGGCCATGACCGGAATTCCCACAGTGGTCTATGGTTTTGTCGGCATTTTTCTCCTCATCCCCCTGGTGCGCAATGTTTTTACTGCCGGGTCCGGCATGTGTGTCCTGTCGGCCTCGCTGATGCTCGCTGTTCTTGTCTCTCCCACCATGATCCTCTTTTTCTGTGACAGCTTTGATCGGGTGCCGAGCTCGTATGGCCATGCGGTGCTGGCCCTGGGCGGCACGAGAATCCAGCAGTATCTCCATGTGACTCTGCCCTGTTCCTGGCCGGGGATTGTCGTCGCGGTAACCCTGGCCCTGGGCCGGGCGGTTGGCGATACCCTGATTGCCTTGATGCTCGCCGGCAATGCGGTTCAGGTGCCGGGGTCAGTTTTTGATTCGGCACGAACCCTTACCTCCCATATCGCCCTTGTCTTCGCGGCGGACAACGAAAGTCTTGAGTTCAAGGCCATCTTTGCCTGCGGGGTGTCACTCTATCTTTTTACGACCATCCTGGTCCTGATTATCCGGCTGGCAGCGCATGAATGGGGCAAGTATGGGCAGGCTCGTTGAGCGGGGAATTATCACTTTTTCCTGGCTGGCCGGGGCGATTCTGTTCACCGTGATTTGCGCGGTGACCGGGTATCTCTGCTTCAGGGGGCTGAAAACTATGAGTCCGGCCCTGATATTCGGGAGTACTGACCCCATGTCCGCCCTTCTCTTGCGGCAGCGGGTTTTCGACGGTCTTTTTCCGGCCATGGTGGGGACCCTTCTGCTTGTTCTCTTGTCGGTGGGCTGGGCCATTCCCATCGGCACGGCCGGGGGGATCTATCTGGCGGAATATGCGGGGGGTGGAACGAAAAAAATCTTCAACCTCCTCTTTGATCTGCTCGCCGGACTGCCGTCCATTGTCATCGGCCTCTTTGGTTTTAGTCTGACTCTTTTTCTCAACCGCCATGTGTCGAAGGAGCTGCATCCCTGCCTGCTGATGTCAAGCATTGCCCTGGCCTTTCTGATCCTGCCCTATATTGTCCGCACCACCCAGATCGCCCTGGAAAATCTGCCCGTGCAGAACAGGTTGACCGGTCTTGCCATGGGGGCCACCCGGTTGCAGAATCTGTTTCATGTTCTGCTGCCGCAGGCCCTCGCGGGAATGGTCAGCGGGGTATTGCTTGCCATTGGTCGCTGTGCTGAAGACACGGCGGTGATCATGCTCACCGGGGTTGTCGCCTCTGCCGGAGTTCCAAGGTCGCTGCTGTCCCATTATGAGGCCCTGCCGTTTTACATTTTTTACATCTCCTCGCAATATGCAGATCAGCAGGAACTGGCCACTGGATACGGGGCAGCGATCCTTCTGCTGTTCATCTGCCTTTTTCTGTTTGCCGTAGCCTTTGTCATCAAAAAAAGCCTGCCTTGTCAGGTTTTTTCTCAGCGTTAAGAAGCACCATGCAATCATCAACCCAGCCATTTGTTCCGTCACCGGTAAAAATCCGGGTCAGCAATCTTTTCTTTTCCTATAATGGCAGAGAAGTCCTGCGTGATACCTCCCTGGAGTTTCCCGAACATGCCATCACTGCCATTGTCGGGCCCTCAGGCTCGGGAAAATCCACCTTTCTCATGACCCTGAACCGCCTCTGGGAAGAACTGCCCCAGTGCGCCATGGGCGGCAGGGTGGAGATCATGCTGAATGGTATCCCGCAAAACATCTACGCGCCGGATTGCGGGGTGGAGGCCTTGCGGCGGCGGGTGGGCATGGTCTTTCAGATGCCCAACCCTCTGCCCATGAGTATCTTCAAAAATGTCGCCTTTCCCCTGCAGCTTGCCGGTGAAAAAGACAAAAATATGATCCACAGAAGAGTGGAAGAGACATTGCGGGATGTGGGGCTGTGGGATGACGTCAAGGACCGGCTCGCGGGCTCCGCCCTGTCCCTGTCAGGGGGACAGCAGCAAAGGATGTGCATGGCCCGGGCGATGATTCTGCGGCCCGAGATTCTCCTCCTCGATGAACCGGCGTCGGCTCTCGATCAAAAGGCGGCCGAGGCCATTGAACACCTTCTCGTGCGGTGGAAACAAAACTGCACCATCCTGATCGTGTCCCACTATCTTGACCAGGTGAAACGGATTGCCGACAGCGTGGTCGAATTGCACGATGGCCGGTTGAGAAATCGACAGGTCTCAACATCTCGGGTGTCGCTTTAAAAAAATAAAGAGAAAAGATCATGATCAGTATATCCATACCGGGCTGGCGGGAGCTGCACCTTGAACATCTGGTGCTTGATTACAACGGAACTCTGGCATGTGACGGTCAGTTGATTGAAGGGGTGTCCCCCCTGCTGGCTCTGCTGGCCGAGCAGCTTGAGGTGCACATCGTCACGGCCGACACCTTCGGCAGCGTGGAAAGGATGTTTGCCGGAAGCCGCTATCGGGTGTTCAAGCTCCCATCCGGCAATGAGGAGCAGGGCAAGGCCCGGTATGTGCTCGATCTTGGGGCTGAATCGTCGGTCTGTGTCGGGAATGGCCGCAATGACCGGATTATGCTCAAGGAGGCTGCCCTGGGAATTGCTGTGATGCAGCAAGAGGGGTTGGCGCTGGACGCCTTCCTGGCCGCCGATCTGGTGACGCCCAGTATTCTGGACGCCCTCGATCTCCTCCTCCATCCCCTGCGCCTTATGGCAAGCTTGCGCTGCTGAGCAGGGTGAGCAGGGGGGGGGGTTCAGGGATCTGCCTTTAACCGAGCAAGGGGCCGAGGTAGCTTGCGGCCATAAAGAGCATGCAGGCAGCGAGAATTGATTTGATCAGGGTGGCCGGCACATGTTTTTGCAGTCGTGCCCCGCAATACATGCCGCCGATACCGCCGAGGCCGAAGAGACCGCCGAGAAGCCAGTCCGGGGCAACGGCCATGCCGGGCTTCCATGCAGCGTATGGGAATGAGAGAAAATATTCACGCGAATTCATTGCCAACTCTTCAAATGCAGTCTTCTTCTTAGCAAATGGACAGTCGTTGCCTTCAATTGTCCCGTGCAATCTGTCCTCCGCCATTCTGCCCTGCTGTTTTTACAAACACAGGACAGAGATCGTTCCCCCTGCCAGAAATACCCAGAGAATATCGACTTTTTTGAGCAAGGCGGCCAGGGCGCCGGCGGCCAGCAGGAGATGGAGCCCGTCCCAGTGGACCTGCAGGGCAAAACGGATGGTGACCGCCGCAAGCAGCCCGACAAAGGAGCTGAGGACCCCGGTGATGGCCCGGTGAAACCAGCTCGAGGTTCGCAGTCGGTCAAAATAGGGGGTCAGCCCGATGACCAGCAGCAGGGATGGACAGAAGATGGCCGCCGTGGCCACGGCGGCGCCGGTCAGCCCATGCAGGAGATAGCCGACAAAGGTGGCGGTGATAACAATGGGGCCGGGGGTAAACTGGCCGAGGGCGATGCCGTCGAGGAAGGTCGGGCCGTCCAGCCAGGCCCGTATTTCAACGATTTCATGGTACATCAGCGGTACCGAGCCAAATCCGCCGCCAAAGGCGAACAGGTCAATTCTGGCCATGAGCAGGGCCAGGCGGGCGAGGTCAGGACGGAAAAAGGCGAGCAGGGCCAGCTCGGCGGCGGTACAGGCGAGCAGCAGCAAAAATGGTCGAAAGATCGGCGGCGGGCTTGACTCCCTTGCGCTGCCGCCCGGGCCGGGGTGGCCCTGGAGCAGGATCATGCCAAGCAGGGCGGCCAGCAGAAGGATCAGCACCGGATTGATCATCATGGAAAAGAGTATCGCCGCGAACAGGGCAATCCCCCAATGCTGCCAGCAGTGCAGGGTGTTTCTGCCAAAGGAAATGGCGGCATTGGCAACCACCGCGACGATCAGGGCCTGCATGCCGCTGAAGGCGGCGATGACCAGTGGCAGGGTATGGGCACGCTCATAGATCACCGACAGCGTCAGCATCAGAAAAAAGGCGGGCAGGCCAAATCCGATGGAGCTCACCAGGGCCCCGGCCACGCCCCGTGTGCGCAGGCCGACACAGGCAGCGACCTGCATCGCCGTGGCCCCTGGAATGGTCTGGCTGAGGGCCACGCCGTCGGCAAAGGTCTCCTTGCCCAGCCACCGTTCCCGCCCCACCGCCAGTTCACGGATATAGGCGATCATGGCCGGGCCGCCAAAGGCGGTGAGGCCCAGACGCAGAAAAACCTGGAACAGGCGAAGCAGGCTTGGTGGGGGGGAAAGGGCGGGAGTTGTCATGGGGTTCTCAGGCCGGAGTCAGGTGTCCCGGAAAACAGCAGTCAGGTTGACGCAGAGGTCCCGGACCTCATTCCGCCAGCATCGTTTTCCATCCGTCCCGGAAAGGTGCGGAGTGCAGCCATACCCTTAGAGTTCCAGCTGGATACCAACCTCGATGACCTGGTCGGACGGGATGTCGAAAAATGCCGCCGCGTCCATGGCATTGCGTGCCAGAAAGAGGAATAACTGGGCACGCCAGCGCCACATTTCCGGATGATCGCTGATGGCCAGCTTTTCCCTGCCCAGGAAAAAGCTGGCCTTTTTCATGTCCAGGTCCACCCCTTTGCTGCGGGCCAGGGCAAAGATCGTCCCGATCTTGGGCTCTTCCATAAATCCATAATGGGCGATAACCCGGGAAAGACCTTCGCCCATTATTTCGACCTCGATCTTCTCGACAAGGGGAATTCGGGGAATCTCCTCGGTGCGGATATTCAAAAAAACCACCTCGGAATGGAGGATCTTGTTGTGCTGCAGGTTGTGCATCAGGGCCGCGGGGACTATATCATGGCTGCGGGTGAGAAAGACGGCCTGGCCGTTGACTCGCTGCGGCGGATCGTCGAGCAGCGCTTTTTTGAAAACATCCAGCTTCGGGGTCAGTGTGGAAATTCTCTGGCCCAGGATTCGCCGGCCCTGTTCCCAGGTCAGCATGATCAGGAAGAAGAAGCCGCCGATGGCCAGGGCAAACCAGGCACCATGAAAAATCTTGCTCATGTTTGCCGCCAGAAAAGGTACTTCCACGATGTAGAAACAGGCGGTGAGGAGCCCGGCGGTGAGCAGGCGCCAGCCCCAGCGTTGCCTCGTAACCATGAAAAAGAGGGTGGAGGTGATGATCATATCGGTACTCACCGCCACCCCATAGGCGGCAGCCAGCTTGCTGGACGATTGAAAGCCCAGCACCAGGCCGATGGTGCAGAACATCAGCATCCAGTTGACCGGCCCCACGTAGATCTGGCCGATGTGGGAAAAGGAGGTGTGGGTGATTTTCAGGCGGGGCAGATAGCCTAGTTGAATTGCCTGGCGGGTCAGGGAAAAGGAGCCGGTGATCACCGCCTGGGAGGCGATGATGGTGGCCATGGTGGCGAGGATGACCATGGGGATCATGGCCCAGTCCGGGACGATGGCATAAAAGGGATGATAGGCCTCTTCCGGTCTGACCAGAAGGAGGGCGCCCTGACCAAAATAGTTCAGAACCAGGGCGGGAAAGGCGATGATAAACCAGACCATGCGGATGGGCTGTTTGCCGAAATGGCCCATGTCGGTATAGATCGCCTCAGCCCCGGTGACCGCCAGAAAAACCCCGCCCAGCACGATAAACCCATGCACCTTGTTGGCAGCCAGGAAGTTGATACCGTGCCAGGGAAAAACGGCGGCGAGAATTTGCGGACAGCTCACAATCTGGGTAACACCAAGGATCGCAAGGGTCAGAAACCAGAAAAGCATGATTGGCCCGAACAGGCGGCCCACCCGGGCGGTGCCCCTTTTCTGGAGAAGAAACAGTGCACCGAGGATGGCAATAGTGATGGGGATGATATAGGGTTTGAGGACCGGGGTGATATTCTGCACCCCTTCCACGGCGCTTAACACCGAGATGGCGGGGGTGATCATGCCGTCGCCATACATCAGGCAGGCCGCGAACACACCAAGCCCCACCAGAAACCATTGCAGGGTACCCGGTTTGGCCTGTTTGGGTTTGAGCAGGGCGGTGAGGGACAAGACCCCGCCTTCTCCATCGTTGTCGGCCCGAAGAATAAAGCCAAGATATTTAATACTGACAATGAAGAGCAGGGCCCAGAAGATGAGGGACACGACTCCCAGGACATTGGCGGAAGTCACCGCGATGCCGTATTCGCCGTGGAAACATTCCCGCAGGGCGTAGAGGGGGCTGGTGCCGATATCGCCAAAGACAACGCCGAGGGCGGTCAATGACAGGGCCGCCAGTTGTTTTCCGTGCAATTTTTCGTGGGTTGAGTCGCTCATTCGCCTGTGGTGGAGCCGGTATGCCCTGGGCGGGGGAGATCTGCCCATGGTGGTATGGCTCCCTCTGCCGTGGAACCGCAAGAGCTGATTATTGTCAAGCGTTGCGGTCTCCGCGTGTCGTGCGTGCGATGCGGGGAGCCCTTCTTTTCGGAAAATTCAATACCGGCTACTATTGGCGATTGTCCTGGAAAGAGCAACAAAAAAATGCAGCGTGGATCCGGCGCAAGGATGCCTGTCAGCGGTTCAGATAGTCGCCATACCCCTCCTCTGCCAGCTTTGACTGGGGGATAAAGCGCAGGGCGGCGGAGTTGATGCAATAGCGCAGGCCGGTGGGGGCGGGGCCATCGGCGAAGACATGGCCGAGGTGGGAATTACCGTGGGTGCTGCGGACCTCGGTTCGAACCGTAAACAGGCTCCGGTCCTTTTTTTCGACCACATTCGCGGCCTCCAGGGGTTTGCTGAAACTGGGCCAGCCGGTGCCTGAATCAAACTTGTCGCGCGAGCTGAAGAGCGGTTCGCCGCTCACCACATCGACATAGATCCCCGCTTCTTTATTGTCCCAGTAGGTATTCCGGAAGGGGGGCTCGGTGCCCTCTTTCTGGGTCACATCATACTGGAGGGGGTTCAGACGGCGGCGCAGCTCGTCATCCGCCGGTTTTTCGTAGCGGCCCTGCTGCTTCGGGCCTTTTGTCGCTATCGCGTCCTTTGGCCACATCTTCTCCTGAAATCCTTTTCTTCCCGAGCCCTCCTTATAGGCCGCGTAATGGCTGTAGTTTTTGCGGTAATAGTCCTGGTGATACTCCTCCGCCTCGTAAAAGGGCGGCGCGGGCAGGATTTTGGTGGCAATGGGCCGATCAAACAGACCGGAGGCGGCAAGCTCCGCCTTTGACTGTTCGGCCTGGGCCTTCTGCTCTTCATCCTGGTAAAAGATGGCGGATTTATACTGGGAACCGCGATCGGCAAACTGGCCGCCGCTGTCGGTGGGGTCAATCTGGCGCCAGAAGACGGTGAGGAGCTGGGGATAGGAGATCTTGGCCGGATCATAGATAACCCGCACCGCCTCATAATGATCGGTGCGGCCGCTGCTCACCTGCCGATAATCAGCCGTTTCCCTGGTTCCTCCGGCGTATCCGGCCTTGACCTCGATCACCCCCTCCAGCTCTTCAAAGGGCGGCTCCATACACCAGAAACAGCCGCCGCCAAAAACGGCAACCCTGCTCCCCTCTTTCTGGGTGTCCGCGCTTGCCGGCGTCACCCATGCCATTGCTGTCATGACCAATGCCACCAGGGCAATAAAGAGATCCATGCTCTCCTCCATCAAGTTGAATGTTGAGTGACCTGCAGATTTTTTTCTTATTTTTTCACAAGAAAAGAATCTGCCAAAAAACTTATCCCGTTTATCGGGGGTTGAGAATTATTCCCATTGTGGACAGAATAGGTACGACATCAATGAAAAACAAGCCTCGCAATTTCGCCGAAAAAACCATCTTTTTCTATTCCAAAAAAAAACCGGCATTGCTATAGTAGCTCCCTATGAAAACTCAAAAATCCACCAAACAAACCAAGTTTATTTTCGTCACCGGCGGCGTCCTCTCTTCCCTGGGCAAGGGGCTGGCGGCCGCGGCCATCGGCGCTCTCCTGGAAAGCCGGGGCCTGACCGTGACCTTCCAGAAGCTCGATCCCTATATCAACGTGGATCCGGGCACGATGAATCCCTTTCAGCATGGTGAGGTCTTTGTCACCGACGACGGGGCCGAGACCGATCTCGATATGGGTCATTATGAGCGTTATACCAACGCGGTGATGAACCAGAAGAATAACTACACCTCGGGGCGGATTTATTATTCGGTGATCATGAAGGAGCGGCGCGGTGAATATCTGGGGGGCACGGTCCAGGTCATTCCCCATATCACCAACGAGATCAAGGAGGCCATCCTCCAGCTTGACGGCAGCGTCGATATCGCCATCATCGAGATCGGCGGCACCATCGGCGACATTGAGGGGCTGCCCTTTGTCGAGGCCATCCGCCAGTTACGCGGTGATCTGGGACGGGAGAACACCCTCTATATCCACCTCACCCTGGTTCCCTATATCAAGACCGCGGGCGAGGTCAAAACCAAGCCCACTCAGCACTCGGTGCGGGAGCTGCGCGCCGACGGCATCCAGCCCGATATCCTGATCTGCCGCACCGAAGTCCCCTTGACCGACGAGCTCAAGGCCAAGATCGGCCTGTTCTGCAGTCTGCCCAAAGACGCGGTGATCACCGCCATTGATGTGGACTCCATCTATGAAGTCCCCTTATGTTTTTATCACGAGGGGGTGGACGCCAAGATCCTTGAGCTGCTCAATATTTGGACCGGAAAGCCCAATATCAAGCCCTGGGAAGAGCTGGTTCACCGGATCAAGAACCCCAAACGAACGGTCACCATCGGGATCACCGGCAAATATGTTGACCTCACCGAATCCTACAAGAGTCTCCATGAGGCCCTGGTGCATGGGGGGCTTTTCAATGAGGCCAAGGTGGAGCTGCGCTATATCAGCGCCGAAGACCTGGAGGTGCAGGAGCCCTCTGAGCTCCTGGCGGGTTGTGACGGGATCCTGGTGCCGGGCGGCTTCGGCAGTCGGGGGGTGGCCGGCAAGATCAAGGCAATCAGCCACGCCCGGGAGCAGAAGATTCCCTTTTTCGGGATCTGCCTGGGCATGCAGCTGGCGGTGATTGAGTATGCCCGCAACGTGGCCGGACTGCCTGCCGCCAACTCCACGGAGCTTGATCTCACCACCCCGGATCCGGTGATCTACCTGATCAAGGAATGGTTTGACTACCGCACCGGCAAGATGCAGATCCGCGACGAACATTCGGAGATGGGCGGCACCCTCCGCCTCGGCGCCTATCCCTGCGTGCTGCGGGAAAAGACACTGGCGCGGGAGGCCTATGGGATGGAAGAGATCTCGGAGCGCCATCGGCACCGGTATGAGTTCAACAACGACTATCGACAACGGCTGGCAGACCAGGGCCTGGTCATTTCCGGCACCTCGCCCGATAACAATCTGGTGGAGATTGTCGAGCTGGAGCAGCATCCCTGGTTCCTCGGCTGCCAGTTTCATCCCGAATTCAAGTCCAAGCCGATGCGGCCGCACCCGCTGTTCCGGGCCTTTATCGCCGCCGCCATCAAGCACAAAGGCCAATGAGCGCGCAAGCCCTTGCCCCGGTGGCCATTGATACCCCCACCGGGGATCTGATCGAGGTCGGCAGCGGTCTCCCCCTGCTCCTTATTGCCGGGCCCTGCGCCCTGGAATCGGAGGAGATGGCCCGGCGGGTGGCCGGCACCATGCAGGAGATCTGCGCCCGTCTTGGTTTTTCCTATGTCTTCAAGGCCTCCTTTGACAAGGCCAACCGCACCTCCCTCTCCTCCTACCGCGGGCCGGGACTCGATGAGGGGCTGGCAATTCTCTCCCGCATCCGCCGCGAGTTTCAGGTGCCGGTGGTCTCCGATGTCCATGAAACCGTGCAGGTGCAGGCGGTGGCGGAGGTGCTGGACCTGATCCAGATTCCCGCCTTTCTCTGCCGCCAGACCGATCTGCTCGCCGCCGTCGCCCGTACCGGCAAGCCCGTCAACCTCAAAAAAGGGCAGTTCGTCTCACCCTGGGATATGGAGCACGGGGTCAACAAGATCCGTCAGGCCGGGGGCCGGAAGATCATGCTGGTGGAACGGGGGGCAAGCTTCGGCTACAATAATCTGGTGGTGGATATGCGCGGCCTCTCGGTCATGCGAAACTTTGGCTGTCCGGTCATCTTTGATGCCACCCACTCGGTGCAGCTGCCTGGCGGGGCTGGCGGCTCTTCCGGCGGCCAGCGCGAGTTCATCGCCCCCTTGAGCCGGGCCGCGGTGGCCGCCGGTATCGACGGACTGTTTATGGAGGTCCATCCCGATCCCGACCGGGCCCTCTGCGACGGCCCCAATTCCATCGCCCTTGATCAGATCGAGGGGCTCCTCACCCAGCTGGCCCGGATTCGTCAGGCCTGCCGGGAGCTTGAGGTGCCGTAATCCCGGAAGGGAGGCCTTTTGTGCCTCTTTCCTTCCGTTGAAGTCTTGCCGCTTTAAGCGGACAACCGGTTTTTTCCCGTTGCCTGCTTTGAAACCGCTTCCCAGAAATACCATGTCCGCGAGATCAAATGGCCCCTGATTCCTGTCTTCCCCCCAAAGCTGGTTCCTACCCCTCCGATTGCGAGATCCTGGCGGGCTATCGTGCCATGGCCGCCAACAAGTCCCCCGCTCCCGCTCGCAGTGCCGCCTGGCAGGGCGCCCTGGGCAAGGCCGAAGGGATCCGAATCCTGCTCCTGGATGTGGATGGTGTGCTCACCGATGGCAGCCTGATCTTTTCCCATGACGGGCAGGAGTCCAAGGTCTTCAACACCCAGGATGGCTTTGGCCTGCGCCTTTTACGGGAGGCCGGGGTGGAGCTGGGGGTGATTACGGCCCGCAGTTCCGAGGCGGTGGCCCGGCGCTGCGCCAACCTCAAGATTCGCCATGTCCATCAGGGCGTTGAGTCGAAACTGACGGCCTATCAGGAAATCCTCAAGCAGTCGGGATGCAAACCCTTTGAGGTGGCCTATATGGGCGACGACTGGATGGATCTGGCGCTTCTGAACCGGGTTGGCCTCAGTGTCGCGCCAGCCAATGCCGTGGCCGAGGTGCGGGCGGCGGCCCATTACACCACCGAAAAGTCCGGCGGCCAGGGCGCCGTGCGTGAGCTCTGCGACCTTATCCTGGAGGCCAAAGGGCGCTATCAGGAACTTCTGCAAAACTATATGAATCGCTGATATGAATGGACTGAGACGGTTCAACGGAAGAAATCTGGTGTGGCTGGTTCCCCTGCTCCTGCTCGTCAGCTTTCCCCTGTGGCGGCCCCCCCTGGCTGCGTTTCTTGCTCCCCGGGGCGGGTATGACCCCAGTCTTGCCCAGAACCGGCCCGACAGCCAGGATTTTGTCATGAACCGGGTCCATATTACCCAGAGCCATCGGGGCAAAAACACCCTGGATATAGTCTCGGATCAGGCCATGACCGGTCAGACCACCGATGAAATCAGGATGGATCAGATCAAGGCGGTTATCACCGGTAAAGACGGCAGGCAAAGCCATGTCTCGGCCAGGAAAGGTATTTTCGACAAGGCCACCAGCCTGCTCACCCTTATTGATGACGTGGTGATCAACAAACCCAGCGAGAAATACGAGATCACCACCCAACTGCTCCACTACGATGACAAGACCAAGATCGCCCATTGCCCCGGCGCCACCAGGCTCAAGGGGGAAAAGATCACCATTAAAGGCGGCAGTCTCACCTACAACACCACTGCCGGCAGCTATGACATCGGCGGCCGGGTCTTTTGCCGGCTGACCCACTTTATCCGTCCCTGATCCGGCCTCACGGCGCAATGGTTCTTGCTTATTCCCCCTTTTCCACCCCCTCAATCCGCACCACCAGAAAGCCTTCTCCTTCCGCCTGCCAGCGGACATTCACCTCCCACAGCGCCATCCCGTACTCCCGCGCCCGTCGGCGCTGGCTAGCGGGGCGTGGGTCCTGCTCCAGAGTTTCGGTGATCAAGGCTCTCAGCTGCCTGCCCGTGCGCTGTTCATAGATGGAGCAGGATTCTTCCGCTTCATCGGTGAAAAGCACCTCCCGCGGCACCATCCCGGGTGGCGGGATGGTGCCGCCATGGGCGCCAGCCACGGCGTCACTATAGGGGACGTAGGGCTTGATATCAAACACCGGGGTTTGATCCAGGAGGTCCAGCTCGGCAAGCTCAAGGAAAAGGCCCTTCTTCTCCCGACGGATGCCCATCAGCCGGACCACCGAGAGTCCCATAAAATTGGGCCGATGGGGACTGCGGCTGGCAAAAACCCCCACCCGCTTCTGACCGCCCAGCCAGGGCGGCCGCACCATGGGCCGCCAGCCCTCGGCCACGGCCCCATGGAAGAGAAAGAGAATCCAGAGATGGGAGAAGGCGTCCAGGCCGCGCACCATCTCTTCCCGGTCGCAGGGGGGCAGCAACGCCAGCCGCCCGGTGCTGCTTTTGACCAGACCCGGCTGCCGGGGGATGCCGAATTTCTGCGGATAGCAGGAGTGGATGATGCCAATGGGAGTGATGGGGTGGGCGGGAAATTCAATCATTGAAACAAGGGGGGGAAACAGGGTATTCTGGTTCTGCAACGTTTGCGTACCGACTCTTTTGCACAAATACCTCAAAAAATAACCCGATCCACGGAACTTGACCATGAGTTTTCTCAATCTCAATGATAAATATGTTGTGATCTTCGGCCTCGCCAACAAGAAGTCCATTGCCTGTGCCATTGCCGGGATACTGATGGAAGAAGGGGCTCGGGTGATTCATGTGGTGCGTTCGAGATCCCGGCAGGAGACGGCGGCGGCCCTGTTTCCAGGCTGTCCGGTTTTTGTCTGTGATGTGGAGGATGAGGCCAATATCGCCCGGCTGGCGGCGGAAATCGGTGCCGAAATCGGCGCCGATGGCGGCGGCCGCATTCATGGCCTGGTTCACTCCCTGGCCTATGCCAATTATTCCAAAGGGATGCAGCCCTTTCACGCCACCCTGAAACATGATTTTCTCCAGGCCATGGATATCTCCTGTTTTTCCCTTATCGCCATCAGTAACCATTTTCAGGGCCTGCTCGATGCCAATGGTTCCGTGGTCACCATCTCCATCTCCACCACCCGCATGGCGGCGGAGAACTACGGCTATATGGCACCGATCAAGGCCGCCCTGGACTCCTCGCTCTGTTTCCTGGCCAAGAGCTTTTCAGCCTTTTCCGCCGTCCGTTTTAATGCCGTGGCCCCGGGCCTGCTCAAAACCTCGGCCTCGGCGGGCATCCCCGGCTATGTGGACAGCTATCTCTTTGCCGAACAGGCGACCTTGCGGAAAAAGGCGCTGACCACCCTGGAAACTGCCAACGCCGCGGTCTTCCTGCTGTCCGAGCGGGCCTCCGGGATCACCGCTCAGACTCTGGTGGTGGACGCGGGCATGGCCATCAACTATTTTGACCGCGACATTATCGCACGGGTCAACAGCTAGGCTTCGCTGGGAAATCACCGGCCCGGTATGTAAAGGAAGTTTCGGATAGGGCGGAGCTGTTAGTGGAAGAGCAAAGGAGGAGGCAGACCATGGGAAAACATCTGGTGCTGGCAGGCGGCGGGCATGCCCATATGGAAACCCTGGCCAATATCCGGCGCTTTCTGGATCTTGGCCACAGGGTCACGGTTATCGGTCCTTCCGATTATCACTACTATTCCGGCATGGGCCCGGGGATGCTGGGGGCGACCTATGAGCCCGATGATATCCGCTTTGCCACCCGGCAAAGGGTTGAGGAGCAGGGCGGAGACTTTATCCGTGACCGGATCATCGGGCTGGACCCATCCCAACGCAGGCTGAATCTGGCCTCGGGACGGGTGGTGGACTATGATCTGGTCTCCTTTAATACCGGCAGCAGTGTGGATCTGCCGGAGATTGTGGGAGACCAGTCCGCCATCTATACGGTAAAACCCATCGAACGGCTCTATGAGGCCCGCCGGCAGATCACAAAAATGGCGGATCAGCGGCCCATGGCCATCGCGGTGGTGGGCGGCGGGCCAGCCGGGGCAGAGGTGGCGGGCAACCTGCGCCAGCTCCTGGGAAAAAGCGGCCACCCGGCACGAGTGTCACTCTTTGCCGGCCATCGCTTTATGGCCAGGTTTCCTCAAAAGGTCCAACGCCGGAGCTGGAAGCTGCTGGATAAAAACGGGGTTATTCTCCATGAATACGGCTATCTGAAGAGCATCAGCAACAATACCCTGCTCTTTGACAGCGGCATTGCCGAGCATGCGGATGTTATTATCCTGGCCACCGGCGTCCATCCCTCTCCCTTTTTTCAACAGTCCGGCCTCCCCACCGGCCCCGATGGCGGGCTGCTGGTCAACCAATATCTGCAAAGTCCAACATACCCGGAGATCTTCGGCGGCGGCGACTGCATCTTTTTTCAGCCACGGCCCCTGGATAAGGTCGGGGTCTACGCGGTGCGGGAGAATCCCATCCTCTTTCATAATCTTCTGGCCGCCCTCCAGGGGAAGGAGCTTCTGCCCTTCGATCCGGGCGGCGACTATCTGCTCATCTTTAATCTGGGAAACGGGCAGGGACTGCTGCGCAGGAAATGGCTCCTGTTCACCGGGAGGCTGGCCTTCCGGATCAAGGACTGGATTGATACACGATTTATGGCAAAATTTCAGAAGGGATAACGCCTCGCCCTGCCAGGCAAGGGCGAGGCAGGGGCAGTTCAAGAGAGAACCGACCTGGGTCTGTCAGGTTTTCCCATGCCAGTCTCGGCCCTTCCTGCCGCAAAAAAGAGTCCACGTTCCCGAGGAACCGGGGATTATTCCTCGAAGGTCTCCGGTGAATGGCGAACGATATGGGCGTTGACCATGTAGATAACATCTTCAGCGATATTGCTGGCATGGTCGGCAATCCGTTCCAGGTGGCGGCTGATGGAAAGATTCTGGAGCAGGATATTGATATGATCCGGATCTTTCGCCAGTTCATTCTTGACCAGGGCGTACATCTCGCGGTTCATGGCGTCCACCCGGTCATCCTCAGAGCGCACCCGGTAGGCCTTCTGGACATCCTGATTGACCAGCGCCTCAATGCTGCGGGTGAGCATGCTCTCCACGGTCTGCATCATGGCCGACATATCAAAGGGGATCATTACCTGCGGCTGGTCGATGAGATAACTGCTGCGCTCGGCAATGCCCACGGCCAGATCGCCCACCCGTTCCAGGTCGCTGTTGATCTTTAACACCGAGATGATGAAACGAAGGTCGTTGGCCACCGGTTGATACAGGGCCAGGAGTTTCAGGCAATCCTCTTCAATGGTGACCTCCAGCTGATCAATCTCATGGTCTCCATTAAGAACCGCCTGGGCCATCTTTTCGTTGCGGTTGATCAGTGAAACCGTGGCCCGGTAAACCCTGTCTTCCACCTCGGTTCCCATATAGATGATTTTTTCCTTGAGGGCGGCAATTTCGTTTTGCAGGTGCTGTGACATATCGCGTCGTTCCTTTTGTGTGCTGGGTGGTTGTCTGGTTTTTCCGGTGTTTCCTTCTGCCGGTGGGCTCCAGTCGGGCTGCAAGGCCTTTTCTTGCGCGGTCTGACGAAAGAGTTGCCGTATCTTACTCATCCCCGCCGCTCTCTGTCAACGCCAAGCCTTTTCCCTGATTGAGTTTGACCATTTTCATGTCGCTGCAGTCGGGGCAGGACGAGCTTCAAGGGCTGGCCGGTTTATCTGAGGGTATTAATTCTACTTTGTCACATTTCCTTCAATGGCAACCACTCAACCACCCCTAACCCCTCCTTATCAAGGAGGGGAATAAAGTTCCCCCCTGATTCAGGGGGGATTAAGGGGGGGTAAAGGGTTGCCGGTTACGACGATGAAACAATGTGACAAAGTAGGATTGAGCCTGAGCTTGATGGCGGCCATGGTGACGGGGCCGGCCACGCCGTCGGCAACAATGCCGGCGGCGGTCTGGAATTCCTTCACTGCCCGGCGTGTACCCGGGCCATAGCGACCATCCACTTCCAGCGCCGGATCAGCCCCCAGGGTATTGAGGTTCTTCTGGAGCGTCCTGATCTTATTGTCGGCAGTGGCTGACTCCCAGGGCTCAGAAACCTTGGAAGGCCGGATACCTCAGGCCTCGGCCTTCCAAGATGGCACCCTTTTTTCCTATGCGCCCAGGTTGTCTGCGGCAAAACCCCAGTTGACAAGTTTGTCGAGCACCGCGTTGACGTAGTCCGGCCGCCGGTTCTGGTAATCCAGGTAGTAGGCATGTTCCCAGACATCAATGGTCAGCAGCGGCTTGAGTCCTTTGGTCAAGGGCAGCTCGGCATTGCCGGTCTTGACCACCTGGAGTTTTTTGTCAGCATCGAGCACCAGCCAGGCCCAGCCGCTGCCGAACTGGGTGGTCGCCGCCTTCGCCAGCTCCATCTTGCAGGCATCCACGGTGCCGAAGGCGGCCTCGATTTTCTGCTTCAGGGCGGCGGGTGGCTCGCCGCCGCCTTTGGCCTTGAGGCTGTTCCAGTAGAAGGTATGATTCCAGACCTGCGCCGCGTTGTTGAAAATGCCCGCCTTATCCGCCTGGCCGGCCGTGGCCATGATGATCTTTTCTAGGGTCATATCGGCAAACTCCGTTCCGGTTACGAGCTTGTTCAGGTTGTCAACGTAGGCCTTGTGATGCTTGCCGTAATGGAAGCTGAGGGTGTTGGCGGAGATGACCGGGTCCAGGGCGGTGTCGGCAAAGGGAAGGGGCGGCAGGGTATGGACAGTGGCCGCGCGGGCGCTGCCGGGAAGGTTTCCCATTGCAAAAACCAGTGCCGCACCAGCGGAGGCCTGGATAAAATCGCGGCGGTTGAGAACGGCAAGGGCTGAGGTCTCAGAGGGTGTTGTTTGAGTCGTCGTCATGGTGTGTCTCCTGATAATTGGAATGTTTTCAGCCTCGAAACTCAAGGCTGGCCGCTGATTTTCCGGTCTTCTCCGTGCCGTCTCCGGTGTCGGGCGGGGTAGGCAAGGAAAAACCAGATCCTGATGATGGGCGAACTGCCTGGTTCCTCCTCCGGGTTGAAAGATTGGATGCGTTCCTCGACTGCGGGTGGGAATATTTTTTATCCAGTAACCATAAATATGAATTGGAAAATTTCAAGAAAAGATAGCGGTCCGTACCCGGACAAAACATGGCGGCGGCTCTTCCCTGGAGTTGTCCATGGGCCCGTCACCTCAGAGGCCGGGCACTTTGCTGCGAAAGACAAAATAGACGGAACCCAGAAGGCAGAATGCCGCCCACAGATAGTCGAGTTTCAGGGGCTCTTTCATATAGATGATGGAAAACGGGATGAAGACCGAAAGGGAAATGACCTCCTGGAGAATCTTGAGTTGTCCGACGGAGAGGACCTGATAGCCGATACGGTTGGCGGGAACCTGGAGCATATATTCAAAAAAAGCAATCCCCTAGCTGATCAGGGCCGCCACCACCCAGGGTTTGTGACTGAGTTCGCGGAGATGGGCATACCAGGCAAAGGTCATGAAGATATTGCTGAGGCAGAGCAGGGCGATGGAGAGGAGTATGGGGCGCATGGTTCAGGCAGATTTCATGCTGCGTAGGAATACCCGGACCACCTTGTGGCGCTCACGGCAGGCTGGTGGCGGGAGCTTGCCTGTGCCCTTCGGCTCAGGGCCATGACTTCAGGACGGGCCGTACATATCAGGGCATGGCGAAGGGTTCTTTGAGGAAATGAAAAGGGTTGATGCCGTTCATTTTAGAGATCAGGAGGGGGACAAATTTTTCCCTTGAGCCTCTTTCCCTGGAATTTGGCCAAAACCACGGCCTCGATTTTCGGAAGAATCAGCCGCGCCGGGATGGGTGTTATCCAAAAAAATCTGCCCCCTTTTTTGCTCTTCCCCGGGAAAATATTCGAGGTACCCGTCAGCCCACCTGTTCAAAGATATGGCTTTTCGCCCCGCAGATCGGGCATTTTTCCGGGGGTGCGCCAAACTTGATATACCCGCATACCGGGCAGAGATAGAACTCGGTCACATCCAGATCAACTCCTTTCTGGACAGCCTCCAGGGCCTTGCTGTAGAGGGCGGCATGAACCGCCTCAGCCTTGACCGCAAACTTGAACATCACCTTGGCCTTATGGCCTTCCTCCTCGGCCTGGGTCACCATGGGCGGATACATACCCTGAAACTCATGGGTCTCCCCGGCAATGGCCGCCTGCAGATTCTCCGCCGTGGAACTGATCTTGTCCAGGGCCTTGAGATGCCCCTCGGCGTGAATCCGTTCGGCCTCAGCGGTGGTGCGGAAGAGCCTGGCGATATTGGCAAAGCCCTCCTTCTCCGCCTTTTTGGCAAAGGCGCGGTATTTCTGGTTGGCCTGGCTTTCGCCGGCAAAGGCTTCCAAAAGATTTTCTGTGGTTGTCGGCATCACGTTCTCCTTTTGCAATGGTTGGAATACGCTGTCTCGCAAGACAGGATGGTTCTGGCCCGAAACTGGGGCACCAGCAAGGGATTGAATTCAAACTCCAGACCATATTACCGCCGTTTTTTTGTTTGTCCCGTTTTTTCTGAATACCCACGGTAAAATCGGACAGTCCATGGGCTGGAGGTCAGGTCATCCTGCCCCCCTTTTGTACAATCTGTAAATTCAATTGATAAATTGTACAATCATGCTAATTCTAAGTTGCATTCAAAGAAATACTATTGACGATCCAAGGCCAGCGGCTCAACCGAGTTACTCTTGCTGGTTCGTCGGAAAACAGTTGTAGGCCGGTTTTCACTTCTTTACACACTGCTTCAAGCGAGCTAAAGGCACGATTAGCGCAATATTTTTCTCGTAACTCGTGCCAAAGTATTGGTAGCGTTGTCAACAGGAGACCTGAGGAAAAGCCCTCCCGATTACATTTCTA